>CAMTWS010000108.1:0-18798 GCA_947085485.1 uncultured Prolixibacteraceae bacterium | reverse complement strand
TTGATTTGTTCAACCATGTAGTGGTAAATAAAATCAACGGACTTCTTACCATGGGCGCCGACAGGGAAAAGGAGAATACTGCCTATTTTCTGTTAACCGATTATGTTCGAAAAGGAAATCCGCGTTCACTTTTCAGAAAAAGGGAATCCGGTAGCAGGAGATAAAATTTATGGCATCACCGAAAAAGGAATTAAACGGCTCGCCCTTCACTCAAAATCATTATCAATTATTCACCCGTTTACAAAGAAACATTTGACTTTTGAATCTGAGGTACCACCTTATTTTTATGAACTTGTAAAATAATTCAACTTTTTCACATTGCCATTCCGAAGAGAACCATTCAAAAAGCCGGAAAAGTTATTACTTTAGCTACCGAATCAATTTTCCTTATTCGAACTTAAAACCTATCAAAATGAACTATCTTAAAACTGTTTTATTCCTGGTTGCTATTTTGGCAAATTTTTCTTTCACACCAAAAAAATCAGAACCTGCAGACAATGAGTGGCAAAGTTTATTCAACGGTAAAAACCTCGCCGGATGGATTATAAAATTCCATCACCATGATTTGGGCGATAATTATGCCAATACATTCAGGGTAAACGACGGGAAAATCCAGGTGAATTATGATGGTTATAAAGAATTCAGTAACCGCTACGGACATCTGTTTTATCAAACGCCATTCTCATCCTTTCACCTGAAATTCGAATACAGGTTTACCGGTCAGTGGATGAAAGATGCACCTTCATATACCTACAGAAACAGCGGAGTAATGTTCCATACGCAGGACCCCAAAACCATTCTGAAAGAACAGGATTGGCCAATTTCGGTTGAATACCAGATTTTAGCCGGCGCCGGAGATGGACAACCCCGGCCTACCGGAAATATGTGCTCGCCCGGAACCGAAGTTTTTTTTGAGGGAGAAAAATATCCACAGCATTGTATCAATTCTTCATCAAAAACCTATGAATGGAATGAGTGGGTGAGTGGCGAATTAATTGTTTATGGCGATTCACTGGTTATTCATATTGTTAATGGTGAACAGGTTTTGCAATACACAAAACCACAAATTGGCGGTGGAGTGGCAAATGGTTTCGACCCTGCCATTAAAATTGATGGAAAACCGCTGACAGAGGGTTATATCGGTTTGCAGGCGGAAGGGCAGGGGATTGAGTTCAGAGAAATTAAAATTAAGAAACTGGATTAAGGGTTGTAACTGGTGTTAAGCAACTGTTTTGTCTGATTTGTTTTTAAAACAGATTTCGATTGGAAATGAAAATAAGAGCAATTCTATTTGTTATTCTTTTTACCCCTGTTTTTGCGATTGCCCAAAACATATACTTCCCGCCGAAAACCGGCGAAATTTGGGATACCATTTCACCGGTATCGTTAAACTGGTGCCAAAATAATATTGATTCTTTGTTCAGTTTTCTTGAGGAAAACAACACAAAAGCTTTCATATTATTAAAAGACGGTAAAATTGTTATTGAGAAATATTTTGGTGCACATAATCAAAACTCACTCTGGTATTGGGCTTCAGCCGGGAAAACGATTACGGCATTTATGGTTGGAATTGCACAACAGGAAAAATACCTTACCATTTCCGATACAGTTTCAAAATATCTGGGTAAAGGCTGGACCAATTGTTCTGCCAGTCAGGAAGAGAAAATAACAATAAGGAACCAGTTGACCATGACCTCAGGATTGGATGATGGTGTTCCGGATTCCTTCTGCACTTTGAAAAATTGCCTCAACTACAAAGCCGATGCCGGTAGCCGCTGGGCATACCATAATGCTCCCTACACATTGCTCGACAAGGTTATTGAGAATGCAACCGGGGCTACTTTAAATAATTATATTGCGAAAAAACTCAAAACTCAAACCGGAATGACAGGTATGTTTATCCCGGTAGATTATAACAATATTTTTTTAGCAACGCCAGAAGCATGGCCAGGTTTGGGCTTTTAATCCTGAACAGGGGCGTTTGGGATGGAACCCTGATAATGAATGATACTGCCTATCACAGTCAAATGACCCATACTTCTCAAAAATTGAATCAGGCGTATGGGTATTTGTGGTGGCTAAATAGCACCTCAACAAGCTCCCGGCAACCTCGAAGTTCCGTTTTTACTAAACGACCAGATTTGGCAAAGGATTAACAAGCTGAACTGCAATCCTGTTGGTTCTGAGCTGAATAGTTTCGATAAAGACATTGTTTCAATTTTTCCGAATCCGGTGCGGGATATTGTAACTATACAATCAGTAAAAAAGATTTCTAATATAGAATTGCTTAATTACCAGGGTCAGTTATTGAAAAAATTGAATGTACACGAAAATAATGTAGCCATTTCCACTAATGAATTTGGTGGCAACTTGTTTTTTATTAGGATTTATTTTTTTGATGGAAAAGCAACAACAAGAAAAGTTTTAAAAGAGTAAAAAATATTGCATAAATTAACTACTTACCCACGGACTTCATTTAAAACCTGCATTATTGAATTTTATTACAGGAACGATAAAATTATTTATTTTTATCTGACTGAAATTTAATTGGTTAATATATTCTGCCAAATCCAAAATCTCCTTAATATTATTGTTTCTCATAAAATAAATATCTTGGTACTCAAATTCTGGTTATGACAATAAACATTAAGGAGATTACTACGAAAAAACTGATGCGTGAATTTATTCACCTTCCCGCAAAAATACATAAAAATCATTTCAACTGGGTACCCCCGATTTATATGGACGAATGGACTTATTTCAATCCGAAAAAAAACCGTGCCTTCGATCATTGCACCACGGTTTTATATGTAGCAGAGAAAGCTGGTGAAGTAGTTGGGCGAATTATGGGAATAATCAGCCATCAGTACAACGAATCCCATAAAATAAAAGATGTTCGCTTTTGCTGGCTCGAAACCTATGATGATGCTGAAGTTTTCGATCTTTTAATAGAATCGGTATCAGATTGGGCGCGAAAGAATGGAATGAACCGAATGGTGGGCCCACTTGGGTTTTCTGATAAAGACCCGCAGGGATGGCTTATTGAAGGATACAACGAACCGATAGTTATAGCAACAAACTGTAACTTTCGGTACATGAACAAACTACTGGAAGGATTGTCATTTACCAAGGAAGTAGATTTGGTTGTTTATCGTGTACCTATCCCTGAAGAGATTCCTGAATTTTATAACAGTATTTACAAACGGTTTACAAACCGCGAAAATAAAATATACATAAAGGAATTTACCAGTCGCCGTCAGGTTAAACCGTACATTCATAAGGCGCTGACTTTGCTTAACTGTACATTTGCAGGTATTTACGGTTTTGTTCCGTTTACATTAAAAGAGATGGACGATTTTGCCAATCGTTATCTGTATTTAATTAATCCACGATTTATAAAATTCGTAATCGACCAAAATGACCAGGTTGTGGCATTTCTCGTCGCCATGTCCGATATCAGTAAGGGAATTCAAAAATCAAAGGGATATTTATTGCCATGGGGGTTTATCCCAATCCTTACGGCGGGCAGAAAAAGCAAACAGTTAAATCTTTTGTTGGGTGGGATCGATCCCGAATATCAAGGCCGCGGATTGGATGTAATAATGGGGATTAAACTTATAGAGTCGGCCAAAAGCGCGGGTAAAGTGGTCATTGATTCACATCTCGAACTCGAAACTAACTTGAAAGTCAGGGCAGAAATGGAAAAAATGGGTGGACAGGTTTACAAACGTTACAGAATCTATCAGAAATCTTTATAAGAAATTCTAAACAAAAATCATTTTTAACAGGAAAAGTAACCGGATTTTACTTCCTGGTACGGTAACATCGCTATGGACTGACTTGCAACGGGTGTAACATTATTGTTGCAGTCCTGATTTGGAAATTGGTTTTGAAACTGTGGAAAAAACATTTTAAGCCTTGATTACTAAATTCCGTAAATAAGTATAAAAATTCTTCGATAGTTAGTTTGATTCCAGAATTTGGCCTTGAGTCAATCAAAACCTGAAGCCATAAAATACCACGCAAAACAATGATATGTTTTGTGTGGTATTTTGATATTTAATGAGTTAGTGTCCTGTATAAACCCGTATCAACAATTTGGTTTTTTTTGGTAAAAAATTATTTAAATAAATTTTAAGGAAAGATGGAATTTTTAAATTGAATTTTATATATTTGTAAGGCATTGGCCATTCTGGCCTATTGTGTGTTTGGGGGTTAACATTTTAAAAGAGCGGCTATTGAGCCGCTCTTTTTCGTCCTTAGTTTTTCTCGATATACTCAGCAATCCAGTCGCCAACTTCCGAAGTTTTGTATGCTTGTCCTTCGGCAATATCTACGGTAACATATTTTTCTGCCAGCGATGCATTTACCGCTTCGCGGATTGCCTTTCCTTCTTCCATTAAGCCAAATGCATATTCAAACATCATTGCAGCCGAAAGAATGGTTGCAACAGGATTGGCAATGTCTTTTCCGGCAGCTTGCGGGTACGAACCGTGAATGGGTTCGAAAACCGAAGTGTGGATACCAATTGATGCCGATGGCAGTAATCCGAGAGATCCGGTAATCACGCTGGCTTCGTCGGTTAAAATATCGCCAAACATATTTTCGGTAACCATTACGTCGAAATTTTTAGGCCACTGAATAATTTGCATTGCCGCGTTATCGACAAACATAAATTCTGTTTTGATGTCGGGGTAATTTGGCGCCATCTCTTGTGCTATTTCTCGCCATAAACGCGAAGTTTCCAAAACGTTGGCTTTGTCAACCACGGTGAGTTTCTTGTTTCGTTTTGCTGCAAACTGATACGCCAGTTCAAGGATACGTTCAATTTCGGCACGGGTGTAGGTGTTGGTGTCGAAAGCTGTGTTCCCATCGTCTTTCCGGCCTTTTTCGCCAAAGTAAATTCCACCGGTCAGTTCGCGGATGCAAACAAAATTGGCGCCTTCGACCAATTCGCGCCGCAACGGCGATTTGTGCAACAGCGATTCGAAAGTTTCCACCGGACGGATATTGGCATATAATCCAAGTTTTTTGCGCATGGCCAGTAGTCCCTGCTCCGGGCGAACCGGCGCTTTCGGGTTATTATCGAATTTTGGGTCGCCGATGGCGCCAAACAAAACGGCATCCGATTTCATGCACAAATTGTGGGTTTCGGCGGGGTAGGGGTCGCCCACCTTGTCGATGGCACAGGCACCGGTTATACCGTATTCGTAAGTTAATTCGTGATTGAATTTTTTGGCGACAGCTTTTACCGATTTCATGGCCTGTTCTATAATTTCAGGCCCAATCCCGTCGCCGGGAAGAATTGCAAGATTGAGTTTCATTTATTTTTGAAATTTTATTTTGATTAGTTAATTCTAATTTTCCTTTTTCAATACATTAAATAGAATCGAAGTTTTTTCAACTTCAATAATTTATACGGAATGCGAACATCACAATGGAACTTCATTAAGCCACTTCTTTTATTGGTTTGCCTGATAAATTGAGTTTGGCATAATGCAAACTGGCTAGGATATCTTCTTTTTCCAATTCGGGATGGTCTTCCAATATTTGGTCGCTTGTCATTCCCGATACAAGCATATCTATAATAACTTCAACAGGCCAACGCATTCACCTGACACAGGGTTTACCGTGACAAATTTCAGGATTAATGGTTATTCTTTCCAGAAAATTCATTTTCAATGATATTCAACATTCTGATGGTTGCTTTTATGGCCGCTGCATTCTGGTCGGGATCAAGTCCCTTTGTTTTAAATTCGCGGCTGTTTTTCCAGGTAATTACAGTTTCAACCAAAGCGTCGGTTTTACCTCCCGGTGGAATGGTTACCACATAATCAACCAGTTTTGGTAAGGTTTTGCCCTGTTTTTTATAAATTTTCCTAAGCGACTTTACAAATGCATCGTATTGGCCATCGCCATCGCTGAACTCTTCGTACTGCTTTCCTGATATTTCAATTGCAAGATTGGCCACCGGGCGCAATCCCATGGTATGCGTTACTGTGTAATTGATTACTTTAACCTTTTGCTCAACTACGTCGCCATCCAATACATCAGAAACAATGTAAGGTAAATCTTCGCTGGTTACGTTTTCTTTTAAATCACTGAGTTCAATAATTCTGTCGGTAACTTTTTTCAGAGAAATTGGATCGAGTTCAATACCTAAATCTTCAAGGTTCTTTTTAATGTTGGCTTTGCCCGAGGTCTTTCCAAGGGCATAACTTCTTATTCTCCCGAAGCGTTCAGGCAGTAACTCATTAAAATACAGATTGTTTTTGCTGTCGCCATCAGCATGGATTCCGCTGCATTGTGTAAACACAAAATCGCCTATCAAAGGTTTGTTGCCTGGAATGCGGACTCCTGAAAACGATTCAACCAGTCTTGAAACCTTGTTTAGCTTACTTTCGTTTACATTCGATTTCATTTTCAGGTGATCGTTAATTGTTGCTATTACACTCGAAAGAGGGGCATTTCCGGCTCTTTCGCCCAATCCGTTTACAGTAGTGTGCACACAGCGGATACCGGCCTTTACAGCATTAAAAACATTGGAAATGGCAAGGTCGTAATCGTTATGGGCATGAAAATCGAATTCAACCCCAGGGAATGATTCGATCATCTCTTTGCAATATTCATAGGTTTCATCCGGGTCGAGTATTCCCAATGTATCGGGCAGCATTATCCGGGCAATGTTTTCATCCTTCAGGTTTTGAATCATGTAATGCACGTAATCTTTCGAGTTGCGCATTCCGTTCGACCAGTCTTCGAGATAAATGTTCACCCTGATTCCCATTTCTTTGGCATTTTTCAATACCTTTTTAATGTCGGCAATATGTTGATCGGGGGTTTTTCGCAATTGCTGGGTAACATGTTTAAGCGAACCCTTGCAAAGCAGGTTTAGCACTTTCCCTCCGGCATCGGCAATCCATTGCAGCGAAATGCGGTCATCTACAAAACCGAGCACTTCCACTTTATCGAGGTAGCCTTTTTGTGCAGCCCACTGCATTACCCGTTTTGTGCCTTTAAATTCACCCTCCGAAACACGGGCCGATGCTATCTCAATACGGTCAACTTTAACATCTTCCAGAAGTACTTTGGATACGCTTAATTTTTCGCTTTCACTAAACGAAACCCCCGTTGTTTGCTCACCATCGCGTAGGGTGGTGTCCATAATCGTGAGTTGTTTTCCTTCTATTTTAATTGTCTTGCCTGTCATCTTTTATTTTGATTCAAATTCAGTAATTTGTTCCTTCAATTCAACTAAGTAATCAATATCGTCGAGCCCGTTTTGCAAACAATGTTTTTTATACGGATTGATGTCGAAATCAATACAATCACCGGTTGATAAAATGGTAAATTTTTGTTTCTCCAGATTTACTTCGAAACATGTACCGGCATTGTTTTCGATGGCATCGAATATTTTCTGAAGAAACTCAGCAGTTACAACAACCGGCAATAAACCATTGTTCAATGCGTTGCCTTTAAAAATATCGGCAAAAAAGCTTGAAACCACTACGCGGAACCCGTAATCGTAAATTGCCCAGGCAGCGTGTTCGCGGCTTGAACCGCTTCCGAAGTTTTTGGCGCCCACCAAAATTTTACCCGAATATTTTTTATTGTTTAACGGAAAATCAGCTTTTGGGCTTCCGTCTTTATTATAACGCCAGTCGCGGAAAAGGTTATCACCAAATCCTTTGCGTTCAACTGCCTTTAAAAATCGTGCCGGAATAATCTGGTCGGTATCCACATTTTCTATTTGCAGCGGAACCGCCGGCGAAGTTATTACTGAGAATTTATCGTATGCCATTTTATTAAATATTAGAAGCCCCTCCCAGCCTCCCCGAAGGGGAGGAGAAAAAGAAGCATATTTATATTTGTTTTCATTTTTCATTTTTAATTCCCCCTTCGGGGGTTAGGGGGCCATTAGTTCCCTTGGATCTGTAATTACTCCTGTAACTGCTGCTGCCGCTGCTGTTAGGGGGCTTGCCAGAAGTGTTCTTGCGCCCGGTCCCTGGCGTCCTTCGAAGTTTCGGTTCGATGTTGAAACCGAATATTTACCTTCGGGAATTTTATCGTCGTTCATGGCCAGACAAGCTGAACAGCCCGGTTGACGAAGTTCGAAACCTGCTTCTTCAAGGATTTCGACAAGTCCTTCGGCACGAATCTGGTTCTCAACCTGTTTCGAGCCTGGAACCAGCCATGCGGTAATATTTGTTGCTTTTTTCTTCCCTTTCACAAAAGCTGTAAATTGCCTGAAGTCTTCAATTCTGCCATTGGTGCAACTTCCAAGAAAAACAAAGTCAACTTTTTTGCCTGCCATCAATTCTCCTGGCGCGTAACCCATGTAATTCAGCGATTTTTCGTAGGTAAGTTTATCGCTTCCTTCCATTCCTTCAGTTGAAGGAATAGTTTGCGAAATGCCAATACCCATTCCGGGGTTGGTCCCATAGGTTATAATTGGCTCAATATCAGCAGCGTTGTAGTCATATTCTGTGTCGAAAACTGCATTTTCATCCGAACGAAGTTCTTTCCAACCGGCAATTGCTTTTTCCCATTCGTCGCCTTTAGGGGCAAACTCGCGGCCTTTAATGTAATTGAATGTAGTTTCATCGGGTGCAATCATTCCGCCCCGTGCGCCGCTTTCAATACTCAGGTTGCAAAGCGTCATACGTCCTTCCATCGAAAGACTTGTTATTGCTGAACCTGCATATTCAATAAAATGCCCTGTACCACCGCTGGTTGAAATTTTGGATATAATGTAAAGCGCTATGTCTTTTGCAGTTACGCCTTTATTTAATTTGCCGTTGATGGTGATCCGCATTTTTTTGGGTTTAGGCTGCATAATGCACTGGCTTGCCAAAACCATCTCCACTTCGCTGGTCCCGATGCCAAAAGCGATGGCCCCAAAAGCTCCATGGGTCGAAGTGTGACTATCGCCGCAAACAATTGTCATTCCCGGTTGGGTAAGTCCCATTTCGGGCCCGATAATATGAACGACCCCGTGCCCTTCGGTTCCTAAACCGTGATATACAATATCATGTTCAATGCAGTTCATTTTCAGCATTTCAACCTGGTGGCGCGAAAGTTCGTCTTTAATTGACAGATGCTGGTTTATTGTTGGCACATTGTGGTCGGGTGTGGCAGTTGTTTTTTCGGGCCGAAAAACTTTCAGCCCACGGGTTTTTAATCCCAGAAATGCTACCGGACTTGTTACTTCGTGAATTAAATGACGGTCGATGTATAACACATCAGGGCCTCCTTCGACCTGCTTCACTACGTGGGCATCCCAAATTTTATCAAATAATGTTTTTTGCATAATTTCTTAATTATCATTTTATCATATTTTGAGACGTTGCATGCAATGTCTCTACCAAATTTCTGAACTCTAAACCCTGAACTCTAAACCCTGAACTCTAAATCCTGAACCCTATTCCGCTGCCGGTAATTTATTCACTGCATCTAGAAACGCTTCTACCGATGCAACAATAATATCGGTATTGGCGCCGAATCCATGATAAATGGTTTTATCGTAATCGATTTGCATGTGTACTTTCCCAATGTCGTCGCTGCCGCGGGTAATGGCCTGAACAAGGAATTCTTCGATGGTTACCTGGCGGTGAATAATCTGTTTTACTGCTTTAATGGCAGCGTCAACAGGGCCGTTTCCGGCAGAAGTAGCATCGAATTTCTCGCCCGATATATCAAGTCGCACCGAAGCCATTGGTTTCAGGCCTTTACCGGTTACCACCTGAAGGAAGTCAAGTTTAATCCTGCGTTCCTGTCGGGTTGCATCTCCAACCAACAAGGCGATATCGTCATCGCGAATGTCTTTTTTCTTATCGGCAAGTTTCACAAATTCATCATAAACCACCTCCAGTTTCTCTTTGGTCAATTCAAAACCCATAATTTCGAGACGGTGTTTCAGCGCCGCCCGCCCGCTTCTTGCAGTTAACAAAATAGCCGATTCGTTGATGCCGACATCGGTTGGATCCATGATTTCGTAATTTTCGCGGTATTTCAATACACCGTCCTGATGAATTCCGGAAGAGTGTGCAAATGCATTACGGCCAACCACTGCTTTGTTGGGTTGTACCGGCATATTCATTAAAGTTGAAACCAAACGGCTGGTCCCATATATTTTCTTTGTATTAATACCGGTGTCGATACCCAAAACAGCGTAACGGCTTTTCAAAATCATTACTATTTCTTCGAGTGAAGTGTTTCCGGCACGCTCGCCAATTCCGTTGATTGTAACTTCGGCCTGACGGGCGCCATTAATTATGCCTGCAAGGGTGTTGGCAGTTGCCATCCCCAAATCGTTGTGGCAATGAGTTGAAATGACAGCTTTGTGGATACCGGTTACATTATCGAACAAATATTTTATTTTTTCGCCAAACTCAAAAGGCATTGTATAACCTGTAGTATCGGGAATGTTGACAACGGTTGCCCCGGCTTTAATAACTGCTTCAACAACGCGGGCAAGGTATTCATTATCTGTACGACCTGCATCTTCGGCATAAAACTCTACATCTTCAACATATTTTTTTGCATATTTTACTGCATCCACTGCACGTTCGATAATGGCTTCCGGATTCGACATAAGTTTATGGTAAATGTGAAAATTCGAAGTGCCGATCCCGGTATGGATACGCCCTTTTTTTGCATATTTTAGCGATTCGGCCGCTACATCGATATCTTTTTGAACTGCGCGGGTTAAGGCACAAATAGTTGGCCATGTTACCGCTTTCGAAATCTCGACTACCGATTCGAAATCGCCGGGGCTCGAAATTGGGAATCCTGCTTCAATTACATCAACTCCCAAATCCTGCAATGCCTTGGCAACTTCAATTTTTTCAACCGTGTTTAACTGACAACCAGGAACTTGTTCTCCATCGCGCAAAGTTGTGTCGAAAATGTAAAGTCTGTTACTCATACTATTATTTATTAATTCTTTTCACGAAAAAAGCCACTCTCTATAACTGAGAATGGCTCTATTTTTTACAAATATCTTTTATCTACATACCATTCTCAGTTCTTCTAAATTAGAAGAATAATACCTAACAGGAGGTTGAGAATAAATATGTTTAACTTAAAATTCATGTTTTACTTTCAATTTCGTTGCAAATATGAAAATATTTTTTTAATATGAAAATAAATGGAGACCTTTTGTTGATAAAAATTAATATAAGGATGAGAATGTCTTATTTCTGATGAAAGACGGAAGACAGAAGAGCGGAGATGAAAGAAGTGTCATTGGTTACTGGTTACTGGTCACTGGTTAGATAATTGAACTTGTTTCGAGTAACCCCGTCCCCAAAACTCTAAACCCGAAACTTTGAACCCGGAACCTTACTGTTCCGAAACCTTGGTTTTGTTTTCGGGTCCTTTCTTTATCACCTCCGGTTCAACGATAACCGGCCTGGCAAAAATATCATATTTCGAAATTGGGCGGAGATTGATTTTCCAATCAAACCCTTTTAGAATTTTATCTTCTTCCTTTAATTCAAAAAGTGGTTTCAACTCGCCTTCGGGAGCTTTTAAAAATGAAATGGCATATATTTTCCCATCTCTGAAACGAATTGATATTTTGCTGCTTTCGCAACGGTTTAGCCCGATTATTTGTTCTTTCTCGCGGGCATAGTAAAGTGTTTGCCCGTTTCCGTTTACTTCAATATTGTTCAGTTTTTTGTTAATTATGTAACCAACCATATCTTTTCCCTTTATCTGGTCGTACATATTTGAGTCTTGTTTCGAAATAATAAAGCTGTTTCTTGAAAGGTGCAACTCGTCGGGTGCATTTGCGAATTGCTTTATTTCAATTAAATCGGCCGAAAGCTGATGAATTTCGGACCATAAAACCGGGAATTTATGAAGTTGAATGATAGAATCGCGGGTGAAATAGACCATCGAATCGCAAATGCCCTGAATATCGGTGCGAAAGAAACGGACTTTATGAAAGGCAAAAACAATTTTTTCGTCTGCGATGGTATCGGGTATAGTCCGTAAAGTGTCAGCATGTAAATATAATGTATCACTGCCGTTGTAATTCATATAAACCGCTGAGTCGGTAACCATTGCAGTTTCCAGTAAATCATTGTATTCAGCAACTTTCCCCGTTATAATTGAACGGTTTTCAATGTCGGTTATTTTAACTGAGCCAAGCGCTTTTCCATATCTTGTTTCCTTGCTGTATTTGATGTATTTGGCTGAAATATTTTGTTTTTCGTTAGAGACAACTGGATTTTTCAGTAATTCAGCTTCTCCGGTGTTTGAATTGTACCAGCCATTTTCGGCATAAAGGGTATTTGCCGAATCGCGGATGGTGGTGGGGCCGTTAATAGTTATACGGCCTGTTTCGGTATTGTAACCAACTGTATCGCTGTGCAAAGTATATTTGTCGTTAACTACAACAACATTTTTGTACAGGTTCAGTAAATCATCGTTTATAAAATATTTCCCAATAATACTTGTAATTGTGGTCGTGCTGTCAACAATTCTTCCCGAGTCGTCATAATAACTGATATTTGCTGCAAGATCGTAGTCAAGTGTGTCGGTGTAAATTGTAGTTGATTTATTGATTAGTTTAACATTTCCCCAGGCACGCGCAAAACTGATGTCGCCATCGTAAAAAACTTTGTTGGCGTATAAATGCAGCGTATCGCCCTGTTTGATGTGTACCCGGCCAAAAGCATCGACCCTGTTGGTTCCGGTGTAGGTGTAGGCGCTGTCGCACCACATTAAAATATTTTTATGGCTGATAAGAACCGAGTCGATTAACCGCTGCGCGTTCGATGCAATTCTGTCGCTTGCTTCAAGTGAACCGGCACGCAGAATTTCCACTCTTTTTTTATCCTGCGAGAAGGAGAGTGAAGAAATAAAAAGCAACAAAAAAAATAACTTCCACTTTAAATTCCGGAAGTTCGGAATAATATGGAACAACTTTGAAAGCATTAAAGCAATTTTTCGATGATACTATCAACCGAAATTCCTTCGGCTTCGGCTTTATAGTTTTTAATAATCCTGTGCCGCAAAATAGAAGGTGCAATTACTTTCACATCTTCAATGTCGGGCGAATATTTACCGTGCAGGGCAGCATGGGTTTTCGCTCCCAAAACAAGGTACTGCGATGCCCTTGGGCCGGCTCCCCATTTCAGGTACTGGTTCGAAATTTCGGCAGCATGTTTTGTATTTGGCCTTGTTTTTACAGCCAGTTTTACTGCATACTCGAGTACATTGTCGTTGATTGGTATTTTGCGGATCAGGTTTTGATAAAACATTATCTCTTTCCCTGAAATAACCGGGTTTAAATCAACTTCAACCGTTGAGGTCGTATTTTTTACGATGATTAATTCGTCGTCGAATTTCGGATAATCCAACCACACCGAAAACATAAAACGGTCGAGCTGGGCCTCGGGAAGCGGATAAGTCCCTTCCTGTTCGATTGGGTTCTGCGTTGCCAGTACAAAAAACGGGTCTTCGAGTTTAAACCGCTTGCCTGCGGTTGTTATCGCTCTTTCCTGCATTGCCTCCAACAGCGCCGACTGCGTTTTTGGCGGTGTCCGGTTAATCTCGTCGGCAAGGATAATATTGGCAAATAACGGGCCTTCTATAAATTTGAAATGGCGTTCGTTGTCCAATATTTCGGTCCCGATAATATCGGATGGCATTAAATCGGGTGTAAACTGAATGCGGCTGTATTTTAAACCCAGGATTTTGGCAATTGTGGTAACCAAAAGTGTTTTTGCCAGTCCCGGGACCCCAATCAGCAAAACGTGACCCTGACTGAACAACGAAATTAAAACCTGCGTAACAACTTCATCCTGCCCGTAAATTACGCGGGTGATTTCTTTTTTTAGTTCATCAAATTTATTTCGAAGTGCATCCAGCGCTTCCACGTCATATTTAAAATTCATCGACATTGTGTTATTCTATTATTCGGTATTTCAGTATTTCAGTAAATTATTTAATCCAGTTTTCAAAATTAAAATTGCAGTTGGCATAGGTCGGATCAATGCGGATATAGGTTTCAGATTGCTGTTTGTTTATCCATTCATTAAAAACCTGTTCTTTCTTTTTAAGAAGATACATTTCTGCCAGTTTCTGATAGTCGTTTTGAAGATCTGCCTTGTGTGAGTCGATTTTCCTGTTCAATTTAATAATTTTGAATACAGGCAACAGCGTTTCTTTATCAATTGATTCAAAAGGCGCTGAAATTTCGTTTATATTCATTTTAGTAATTATTTTGCTGACATCAGGGTCCAAATCCTCAACAGAAAATTTTGAAGACATTGAATTCGGGTTAATTACTATTCCTGAATTGTTTCTTGAGTTTTTGTCGTACGAAAAAATTGAGGCTGCCTCTTCGAAGGTGATTTCTTTTTTCCGGATCATGTTTGCCAGGCTGTCTAACCTGTTGTGCGCTACTTCTTTTGCTTCAACCGAAACTTTTGGTTTCATCAGTATGTGGCGTGTATTTATCTTGTCGCCCTTTTTGTCAACCAACTGAATAATGTGGTACCCAAAAGCGCTACGAATAACATTGGAAACTTTGTCGTTTTTTAAGTTAAAGGCTGCTGCTGCATAAGCAGGGTCAAGTTCTGCCCGGCCCAAATAGCCAATAACTCCCCCATCTTTTGCCGATCCGTCTTCTGAATATAAAACTGCCATGGTTGCAAAGCTCGAACCATCTTCAATTCGTTTTTTTATATCCCGCAACCTCGATTTTACGCGGTTATCTTCTTCCAAATCAATAACCGGCTGAAAGGTAATTTGTGAATATTCGAACTGGGTAGGTATGGTTGGAATTTCTGCTTCTTTCAGGTTCCTGAAATTATACCTTACCTCTGAAGGGGTTACTGTAACATCTTTTATTATTTTTTCGCGCATTTGCTGACTTAAAAGCTGGTTTCTGATACCTTCCTTCATTTCAGATTTTATTTCTACTATCGATTTTTTAAAGTACTCTTCAACTGCTTTTTCCGATCCAATATATGACACATACATGGCCAATTGCTGATCCATGCGCTGGTTGACCTGGCTGGGTGTTACCTCGATTAATGTATCTAACTCTGCTTCGGCAACCAGTAGTTTATCAACCAGAAAGTTCTCCAGGATTTCGCATTTCATGTCGCCATCTGAAGTTACTCCCTGCGCCTGTTGTTCAATGTGCATCCGCTCAATCTCGCTTTTTAATATAATGTTGCCGCCAACAAGCGCAACAATCTGGTCAACTACCTTATCCTGAGCAGTTACAGACGTTGCAAAAAAAGCGGCTATCAGTAATAAACCTGTTAACTTCATTGTTTTATTCCGTTTCATTTACCTTTTTCTTTATATATTTTGAATTTGTTTTGTCTTACTCCCTCTTTGTAAACATTCTCTTCAACTTGTTTCAGAAATTCAATTTTACGTTTATTAAGAATCAGGTTTTTTATATTGTTTTCAACATATTCTATCGGGGCCAAATCATTTTGCAATTTGTAATTCTGAATGTTGACAAGATAATAATAATTCGAATCTTTTTGCTCAATCTGATTATTGCGGCCGAGAAATTGCTTCGTATCCAGAATTTCGCCGGGTAAATTGTTTTTAACTACCTCGAAATCAATCCATTTGTTGTCGAAAAAATCAAAACTCCTTGCATATTGGATGCAATATTCGCGCAAACTGTTTAATCCTTCCTGCGAAGTGTCATCGACCATTTCTTTTAACAATTTTGGGTTGGCAACATCGATTGGGATTTTAATAAAAATGGCTTTTACGATGTTGCTGGTTAAATTAAAGTTATCGGGGTTTACATTGTAAAACTGCTCTATTTGCCGTTGAGTAACAATTGTGTCCATTTGCTGGTTCATCAATTCATTTTTGTATTTATAAATGATTATCGAATTCCGGTACTCTTCTATCTCTTTGGTTAAATTTTTCTGTTCAAATGTGAGGTTTTCGTTCGCCTTTAGTATAAGAAGTTCCTGTTTTACCCATTTTCTTACATATTCGTCAGCCATCAGCGAACTGTCTTGATCTTCGAGGTTTGTGGGTATAATTTTAGAGAGCTCGCTTTGCAGAAGTTTTTTTTCGCCAACCTGAGCAACAACCATGTCATTGGTAACTTGAGTTTTTGTGCATTGCAGAAGCAAGGCCCCGGTGAGAAAAACAATAATATATTTTAATTGTAACCTAAACACCTTTTATTGATTTCAGAAGTTTTTTATTTACGGTTATTTTATATTTAGCCCGTAATTCCTTAATCCAGTTTTCTTCGAGGTATTTCTGATAATCAGATACATAAAGTCCGCGGGCTTCGTTTAGCGTTTTTGGTTCGGGCCGAATTTTATCACCCATGATAAAACTAATTTCACTGTCGAAGTTTTCCGGTTCGGGACCGTTCCACACGAAGTAATCGACAACCGGATTACTGCCTTTTTCCCATGCCCCTTGGTTTATGGTGATAACATTTTCGGTTTTATTCAACAAATCAGTAATTTCTGCAACTGTCATACCGGCAGCAAAGTATTTATCAGCTTCATCTCTTGTCGCCTTATCTTTGCAGGTAACAATTAATCCTTTAAAACGCTCTTCCCATAAATATTTGCCTCCATTTTTTTTGTGGTATTCCTCGAGCCCGGCGGAGTCCTTTGCGGCAAAATTCCATATTTTTTCTTCCGAAATATTAAACAGCAAAATTCCATCATGGTACTCTTGATATAAGTACCTGAAATCGGGGTATTTTGCTTCTAATTTTGAGTTTTCAAGTTTTGTAATTTCATGATCAACCCAGTTGTTAAAATTGTCGATATAAGCTCCCGTTTCAATATTCTTATTTTTCAAAAACTGTTGTAACTGAATCATGGAATAACTTTTATTGTCGATTTTAAATAACTCAAAACGGGCATCTTCCAGTTGGTCTTCGATGTTTTTGTTTTTAATTTTTGCAATTCCTTCAATATTTTCAGTGTAATTGTATTCGGTTTTTAATTTGTCGATAAAAACCTGCTTGCTGGTGATACTTCTTTCGGGGTCTTGTTTAATCCTGTTTTCAAGTTCGGTTTTCGAAACTTCGAATGTAGGAACCGGGCGCGAATTGAGCCTCTTAATTATATGATAACCATACGCAGTTTCTATTGGGCCGGTATAATCGCCGTTATTTTTAAGGGTAAAAGCCGGGTTGGCAAACTCAGGAATCATCCTCCCGGCGCTGAACCAGGGCATTTCTCCACCCTGTTCCGCCGATCGTTTGTCGTCCGATTTGGTTTTGGCAAGTTCAGCAAAATCGGCCCCGTTTTTAAGTTCTGTGTAAATTGAATCTATTTCGGTTTTCATCCTGCTTTTAACTTCGGGCGTAACATCCTGCTGAAACATTTTCATGATGTGGGCAACCAAAAGTTCTCCCTGGTTTTCACGAATATCGTGAACTTTTAACAGGTGATACCCAAAAGCGCTCCGTACCGGAGGTGAAACTTCGCCAACTGGAGTTGAAAAAGCTGCATTCTCGAACGGTACAACCATTTGAAAAGCAGTAAAATATCCCAGGCTTCCCATGTTTGTTTTTGCCGACTGATCCTCTGAATATTCTACCGCGGCCTCGTTAAAATCTTTACCTGCAATAATTTCATTTCGAATATTCTCAATTCTTTTTAAGGTTTCTTCTTCCTGCCCGGGTGTTGAATTTTTTGGGACCATTAGCAAAATATGACTTGCATTTACCTCCTTAGTAGTTCTTTCGTACAAATCATAAACCATTTGCTGGTTATATTTTACATCGGTCAAATAAGGTGCAGCCAACTCTTCCCTGTATCCCGCCAGTTCGTTTATAAAAACAGAGTTGGTATCCATTTTTAAATGTTCGGCTTCAATAACTTTAAGTTTGAAATCGACAAATAAGTCTAAATATTCTTCGGGAGTTTTTTTATCTGTTTCGTTATATAAGTTATTGTTGTTTTTCCGGTAGATGCGTTCAAATTCCCCTTTGCTCACTTTTGTATCTCCAATGGTGATAAGTGTTTCGTTGGATTGTGAAAAAGCATTTGTACCCAGCGTACATAAAACTATAAGCGATGAAATAATACGGTTCATAACATTTATTAATTTTAAAAAACAAACTTGTTGATTATTGGCGCGAGCT
Organism: uncultured Prolixibacteraceae bacterium; assembly: GCA_947085485.1. GTDB lineage: Bacteria > Bacteroidota > Bacteroidia > Bacteroidales > Prolixibacteraceae > Draconibacterium. The sequence continues at coordinate 683 of CAMTWS010000108.1, read as the reverse complement.
GTAATTTGGCGCTTCGCGTGTAATGGTAACATCGTGCGGATGGCTTTCCTGAATTCCTGCATTTGAAATTCTGGTGAATTTTGCATTTTGCAGCATTTCTATGTTTTTAGCCCCGCAATAACCCATCCCGGCCCGCAAACCGCCGGTTAGCTGAAAAAGGACTTCATCAAGGTTTCCTTTGAAAGGAACCCTGGCAGCAATTCCTTCGGGGACCAATTTTTTAATGTCTTCTTCCATGTCCTGGAAATAACGGTCTTTCGATCCTTGCTGCATAGCTTCAATAGAGCCCATTCCCCTGTACGATTTGAATTTTCTTCCCTGGAAAAGTATGGTTTCGCCGGGCGATTCTTCAACACCGGCAAACAATCCGCCAGCCATTATTGAACTGGCGCCGGCAGCCAGCCCTTTAACAATATCTCCCGAATACCTGATTCCACCGTCGGCAATTACCGGAACACCTGAGCCTTTGATGGCCTGTGCAACACTGTAAACCGCCGAAAGTTGCGGAATTCCAACGCCAGCAATAACACGGGTAGTACAAATCGAACCAGGGCCGATTCCTACTTTTACCGCATCGGCGCCTGCTTTTACCAGCGCAATTGCAGCTTCGGCAGTGCCGATATTTCCTGCAACAATTTCTGTTTCAGGGTATTTGGCTTTAATGGCTCGTAAGTTCACTCAAG
>CAMTWS010000107.1:0-5203 GCA_947085485.1 uncultured Prolixibacteraceae bacterium | reverse complement strand
CACGAAATAATAAATAAAAGAAATAAACAGTTTCTTGTTAAGAAAATAAAATGATTTATGACCAATCTCTATTTTGAAACATCTAATTTAGAAGATTAAATTGTTTTTATTCCGGAAGAAAATAAAAAACAGACAAATTGGGACTATTTCATTAAAAAATGAAACAATAAAAGCATGAGAACACTTCGGATTTTATATTTCGTACCCATCCTGTTATTGAGCCAGTTGCAGCTAAAAAGTCAGGAAACGGCTTATTACGGCAACGTTCAGCAGGAAATTGATGTAGCAAAAGAGCTTTTTGCAAAAGGCAAATACATTTCTACTTTCCACGAGTTTCATAAAATACAGAAACGTGTTGAAAAACAATCGGAATTGTATTCTGAAGCCGAATATTTCAAATCGGTTTCGGCCTTAAAAGCCGGTTACACTGCCGGCAGCAAGATGCTTACTGGTTTTACGAAAGATTATGCTGAAAGCCCTTACATTAACAGCGCCTGGTTTAACCTGGGCGACTATCAGTTCGAAAAGAAACAATATGCAGTTGCCATAAATACATTTACAAATGTCAAACGGGCCGGTTTAAGCGAAAGCGAACGGATAAAGCTAACTTACCAAAACGGTTACGCCAACCTGGTAACAGATAATCTGGAAGTTGCTGCCAAAGAGTTTTACGCGGTAAAAGACGCCAATAGTTTATTCAGCAAACCTGCTACTTACTACTGGGCTCATATTATGTACCTTAGGGAAAAATATGACGAAGCGCTCGAAGGATTCAGAAAACTGAACAACGACCCTGCGTTTTCAAAAGTAATTCCGTTGTATGTGAGCCACATTTTCTACAAGCAAAAAAAATACAGCGAAGTGGTAAGTTATACTGCCCCGATTATAAACGAAGTTGAAGAGGAACACAAAAACGAATTATCGAAAATTGTGGGCGACTCCTATTTTCATTTAGGCCAGTATAAAAATGCAATACCTTTTCTGGAAACTTATTTCCTTTCAACAAAATTAACTACGCGGGAAGAGAACTACGTTTTAGGTTACTGCTACTATAATACCGGCAGCTTTTTCAAAGCAGCGCCGCTGATGGAAAACGCATCGAAAGGAAACGACGAAATGGCACAGAATGCATACTATCACCTGGCCGATTGTTATGTAAAAACCAACGAAAAAGAAAAAGCTAAAATGGCGTACGATGCTGCATCTAAATTAGATTTCAACGCTAAGATTAAGGAAGACGCCCTGTTTAATTATGCCAAACTTACCTACGAACTTTCATTCTCGCCATTCAACGAAACCATCAAAGCTTTCGACAAATACATAGAGTTGTATCCCAATTCGGAACACAATGCCGAAGCTTACCGCATTTTAAGCGAAGTTTACATGGCAACCAAAAACTACAAAGATGCCATTACTTCGATTGAAAAAATAAAGACAAAAACGCCGGCCATTTTAAAAGCTTATCAACGGGTTGCCTATTACCGGGGGTTGGAATTGTTTAACAACCTGGCTTACAACCAGTCGGTTGAATATTTTGATCTCTCGCTCGAAAACGGAAGCCACGACCGCACAATAAACGCGCTTTCGCTTTTCTGGAAAGGCGAGGCTTTGTACAGGGTGGGCAATTACAAAAACGCAGTCAGCAGTTACACAAAATTTCTTTCTGCTTCGGGGGCATCAGCGCTGCCCGAATACAGCAATGCAGAATACAACCTTGCCTATTCGTATTTTAAACTCGAAGATTACGGAATGGCAACCACGCATTTCAGAAAATATTTAGCTGCAACGAAAAACAGCCGCACCGAAAAACAGGCAGATGCATTAAACCGCATTGGTGACTATTACTTTTTAAATACCGATTACACGCAGGCGCAGCAAAATTACCAGCAGGCATTCGCGATGAAAATTTATGAAGCCGATTATGCGCTGTATCAAATTGCCGTTTGTAAAGGATTGCAACGAAACCAAAAGGGCAAAATAGAAAACCTCGAACAATTACTGGCCGGGTTTCCGGAATCTGATTTTCAGGACGACGCTTTGTACGAATTGGGACGTGCTTACGAACGGTTGGGCGAAAACCAGAGGGCAAACGGGCAATACAATAAAATCATTCAAAACCACAAGCAGAGTGCATATTACAGAAAAGCGCTGCTGCAACTGGGTTTAATTAACTACAACAATAACGATTTCAATAAAGCGCTAACCCAGTACAAAGAAGTTGCAGAGAAATTTCCGGAAACTCCTGAAGCACAAGCTGCACTGATGGGAATTAAAAACTGCTTTATCGAACTTAATAACGTTGATGCCTGGTTTGCCTATGCAAAACAAACGGGAACAAATGTAAATGTGTCGGTAAACGAACAGGATTCGCTGACATTTATGGCCGCCGAGCGGATGTACATGTCGGGAGACAAGGGCGCTCAGGCCCAGCTTGAAAGATATTTGCAACAATTCCCCAACGGGGGTTTTACTATAAATGCCCGTTTTTACCTTGCCGAATCTTTGTACAAAGAGGGAAAATATTCGGAAGCAAATAAACATTACACCTTTGTAACGGGCCAGCCTGTTAATATTTTTAGCGAACAGGCTTTATCGCGGGCATCAGAGTTAACATTCAATGCCGAAAAATATGCCGAAGCTTTGGAAATGTTTAACCGCCTCGAAAGCATTGCCAACGGAAAATGGAATATTTTAAGGGCAAATGTCGGTCAAATGAGATGCCATTTAAAATTGATGAATTATGAAAACGCGGTTGTTGCGGCAGGAAAAATAAAGAAATCGGAAGTGGCAAACGAAGCGATGGTTCGCGAAGCCAGCTACACCGAAGGAAAATCGTTTTACCAGTTAAACAATCTGGAAAAAGCCATGGCAGGTTTAAAAAGTGTAGCCAACGATGTAAAATACGAACAGGGGGCCGAAGCAAAATACCTTATTTCTGAAATTTTCTACCGTCAAAAAAACATACAAAAATCCGAAGACGAAATCATGGATTTTATTTCGAAAAACACGCCTTACCAGTACTGGCTTGGCAAATCGTTTTTGTTGCTGGCCGATATTTACCTCAGTAAGGGAGACCAGTTTCAGGCGAAACATACATTAAAAAGTATGGTTGAAAATTACAACAGCGATACCGATGGGATTAAAGCCGAAGCATCAAAAAAACTAATGGCTATTGAAACAGTAGAAAAACTGGAACAACAAAAGGCCATCGACAACTCGTTTCAAATAAAAATTAAAGAACAATAAAAACCTGAAATCATGCTCAATAAAAACAAAAACTTCCTCTTTGTCTTGTTTACCATTGCATCATACACAACAACTGCCCAGCGCGATACCACTCTTAACCGCGAAGTTGAAGTTGTTAAGGCGTTTAAACCCACCATCCTTGATGCGTATAAAATTAACGATATGCCAAAAATTGAGGAAACTTCCCCTCAAAAGCCAACATTCAATTACAACATAAAAAGCGAACCCGTTGTCAATACTTTTTCGGTAAACCCGCTAAAAGCTGCAAGTATAGCATCAACTCCGAAAGAAGAAACAGGATATGGCTTAATCAGGGCAGGCGCGGGCAACTACAACAAACCATACGGCGAATTCTTTTTTAACCACCTGGCTTCAAAGAAATCGATTTTTGGCATTCATGCCATGCACCTCTCCTCGCACGGAAAATTAGGCCTTGAAGGCGGGGACCAGGTAGATGCGCCTTTTTCGAAAAACGAAGCCGAATTGTATTGGAACCAGTTTTTCAAAGAACAGGTACTTTCGATAAATGCAGGTTATAACCGTGACGCATTTAATTACTATGGCTATCCGAAATATCCCGTTCCCGCTCCTTTAAAAAAAGAAAACCAAACCATTAATTACTTCGGGACAAAACAAGCCTTTTCAAAAGGGGGTATCAGTGTAAAACTGAATAACCCCGCTGCCGAAATAAAAGATCCCCTTTTCAGTTTTGATTTTGATTACAGCTATTTTCAAACAAAAACCGGCCAGCAGGAACATTTCGGCAAATTTATGGCCCACATGCAAAAACCTTTCAGTTTCGGCACAGGTTTGCTCAATGCGGGCGTTACTTATAATAAGGCCGACAATGTTCTAACCCTCGCAACAGCAACAATCGACAGCCGCCAGCAATCTTGGTTGCATATCAATCCTGCTGTATATTTTGGCAAAAAACTGTTCAATGCCACATTAGGAATTAATACCTGGTATGTTAGCGATAAAGATATTGATCCGCAATTCAGGGTAACCCCAAACATCCTTCTCAATTTTATGCCGGTAAAAAACATCGTTAAATTATATGCCGGAATCGATGGGAATTACATTAACAACCACTACTCAAAAATTGCTTATGAAAACCCGTTTGTCAATCCGGAACACGATGTAAAAAACAGTTTCGAAAAAATCCGTTTCTACGGCGGTTTCGATGGGAAATTCGCCGCGAAAACCAATTTCAAAATCGGGGTCGATTATTCTTTGATTGACGATCAACCTCTGTATTACCTGAATGAACATATTTACCCTGATCCGAATATAAATCCAAACCCAACCATTGTTAACAACGATTTCGATGTTTTATACGATGACCTCAGTTTATTCAAAATCAATCTCGAAATACTTCACAGATCATCAGGAAAACTCGATTTGCTGCTTTCGGGAAACTACTATGTTTATAATCTTGATGAGCAGCCGGAAGCATGGAATATGCCCGGTTGGGACGCCAATTTATCAGTCGGTTATAACATCACCGAACAGTTAAGCGTATCTGCCGATTTTTATCTGATTGGAATGCGAAAAGCGTTGATAATTTCAGAAACAGCATTGTGGCCGTTAAGCCAGGAATTCAAATCATATAATCTCGATACGGCATTCGACATGAATGTGCGTGGTAATTATAAAATCACCGAAAAGTTTTCGGTATTTGCGCAACTCAACAATTTTGGGTTCCAGAAATACCAGCGGTGGTTTGGTTACCCGGTTCAAAGTTTCAACTTTTTAGCAGGTGCTAGTTATGCATTCTAAAATGTTAAAATTGTTGAAAAGTTAACTTAACATACCCGCAAAAAAAAACTCTCCTAAGGTTAATTTTATTATATTTGCGACGTTGTTTTTTAAAGGATATTTAGCATTATTAAAAATTTGAAAATCAATTAGTTTCCTACTAAAAGCAAATACTGCTTTTTAATATTGGAAACTATTT
>CAMTWS010000106.1:0-18527 GCA_947085485.1 uncultured Prolixibacteraceae bacterium | reverse complement strand
TATGGGAATGCGAAAGTAGGTTTTAGGATTGATGGCGGGAAATACTTCATCGTTTTTAAACCAAAAACGGGAACCCAGGTAGAACATGAAGTTGTTTATACTTATGGAATAGGATGGAAACAGAGGTATCTGGTTAAAATTGAGTCGAGTTATTACATGCCCCCGGTTCAGTGGAACCTAAAAGGTTATATGGATAACACATCGGGTACCTGGGTTACTTATAATCCTATGAACTGGTGGAATACCGATGGAACTTTAAAACCTATAAATAATTCTTTCCGTTCCAAATCATGGGACAGAAATTGCGCAGGATGTCATGTTGTTCCTGGCTTTAAGGTAAATTCAGTACAGAAAGAAATTGCTGGCGCCGACACAGCATGGGTATATAGCTGGGCGAATAATAACAGCCATGCAAATATTGTAGTTGGATGCGAATCATGTCATGGAGCACCTTCTTCATCAAGCGGCAAAGGGCATATTAACAACCTTAAAAGTTTGTCGTATGACCGCAAACTGGAAGTTTGTGGCCAGTGCCATACGAGAGGTACCAGCAATAAGGGCACTTTCGAATATCCTTATGATGAAACCACAGGACTTACTTATCCTGTAGGTGAAGATTTAATGAAATATTATGTTCTTAAACCCGGTTTATATCCTGACAAAACTACATCGCGACAACACCATCAGCAATGGGTTGACTATAAACTGACTAAACATTATAATCCTGACAGGGGTATTACATGTATTACCTGTCACGACCCACACCAAAAAACGGCATATCAATTTCAGCTTAAAGAAGATTTCCGTTCACTTGAGTCGGGAAAGGGATGTATAAAGTGCCATTCCGACAAAGTAACCGTTCAACATACCAAACACACTCCTTCAGGCTCAATGTGTGTTGCTTGCCACATGCCGAAGACTGCAGTTACCGGTAAGGGTTTCGATATCTCGGACCACTCTTTCAAGGTAGTAAGTCCGCAGAAAACACTGGATTATAGAACGGTTACAACGCCTGTAAAAGGTATGCCCAATAGCTGTGCCCTCTCCTGCCACCGCAACGGCCAGGGTACTTTCGGCACGGGTAAGAATTTTGGTATAACCGATGCTAATTTATCAGATTGGACAGAAGCTACCGATGTTGCTTTAGCCGATTCTTTAAACAAATATTACAAGAGTTGGTATGGTATAACCGGAATCAAAAGAATTGATAACAGCGCAATTAACAGCCAGCTCTCTGTTTATCCAAATCCGTTCAGTACACAAACTACAATTAAATTTGAAATTTCGCAGCGCAGTGTAACGCGGCTTGAAGTTTATACAATAAACGGCCAGTTGGTTAATATATTATTGAACCAGGAACTGCAACAAGGTTCATATACAATTAATTGGGATGGAACTTCGGTAGGCGGGAATCGCATACCGGATGGCAGCTATTTGGGTGTTTTGATTCAAAATAATAAAAGAATTGATACAAAAAAGATGGTTATCAGACGGTAAAAACTTACCCTTTCTCATTTGTTTGAAGAAAACAAACATTTGTATGAAGATTAGAGATCCCATTCGGCGCCTGACGGATGGAATCTTTTTTTATTATTCAGCCGTGACAGAAATTTAACAAGTAAACAATAACGATTTGATATAAAAAACGAATATTCAGAAATTCTCCCCAATCCACCTCACAGCCTCGTCAACACTAATATCGTTCATGCACCTGAAATGTTTTTTCGGGCATTTCTGAAAACCCAGTTTCGAGCAGGGCCGGCATTTCAGGTTTTCAACTTCCATGCGGCGCGAGGCTGGATGGGGCTGGCAGTTGAAAAAACTTTGCATTTGTAATGACTAATAATCCTCATTAGTAATGCAAATTAGTTTGCATTACTAATGAGAACATTGTATATTTGCAGAAAATCAATCAATTATGATGTTAGAATCGCAAATAAGAGAAGTTTTCGAATATCAAATCAGCTACTTAAAACAACTCCCATCTGGAACTCTACGCGAAATTCTTAATAAAATGGATTTTTCGGATACCCATGTGAAGATATTGACAGGAGTCAGAAGGTGCGGAAAAAGCACCGTACTGTTTCAATTAACAAAGAAAGAAGGAAATCCCAATATTCTAAGTTTTGAAGATCCAAGGTTATCATTATTTGAAGTCAATGATTTTTTCAAACTTGAAAAAATTTTTGAAGCCAATGGTGGAAATGGCATTTTCTTCTTCGATGAAATTCAAAACATAAAAGGCTGGGAACGCTATGTGCGCGTGTTGCACGATCAAAAAAAGAAAGTAATAATTACTGGATCGAATGCCAGGATTTTAAGCGCCGAGTTCGGCACAAGTTTAACAGGAAGACAAATTTCATATGAAATATTCCCTTTTTCGTTTTCTGAATATTTGAATCATTTTGAGGCCACCGCAAACCTTGCCAACTTTTCTGACTACCTGGCGCTGGGTGGTTTTCCTGAATATTTAACATCAAAAAAAATTGACGTATTAATCAATCTCTTTAACGACTTAATTTACCGCGATATTGTTGCAAGACATGGGTTAAGAAACCCAAATATTGTGCGTGAATTAGGTGTTTTTCTGGCAAGTAACATCGGTAAAGTTTTTTCCTTTAACAATTTGGTAAAAAATTTCGATCTTGGTTCGGGAAATACTGTAAAAACCTACATTTCGTATTTCGAAGATGCTTTTTTGTTTTTTGCCATTCCGCGATTTAGCTATTCTTTTCAACAACAAATCAAAAACCCAAAAAAAATATATGGTATTGACACGGGATTAATAACTACCCTTTCCATGTCATTTTCAAAAGACAAAGGCAGGTTGCTTGAAAACAAAGTTTTTATTCATTTAAAAAGGATGGGAAAAGAAATTTATTATTACCAACAAAAAGGGGAATGTGATTTCATTGTTTCTAAAAATAATCATGTTGAATTTGCCGCACAAGTTTGTTATGATTTGACTCCTGAAAACTTAGACAGGGAATTGAATGGACTTTTGGAAGCAATGGCCGAATTAAACCTTCAGGAAGGATATATTTTTACAATGGATCAACAGGAACAGCTTGAAAAAGGAGGTAAAAAAATTCAGGTAATACCAGTTTGGAAATGGATGTTAGAACCGGCTTAACCCAACCCGGTTTTTTAAAAATTCTCCCCGATCCACCTCACAACCTCATCAACACTGATATCCTTCATACATCTGAAATGTTTTTTCGGGCATTTCTGATAACCCAGTTTCGAGCAGGGCCGGCATTTCAGGTTTTCAACTTCCATGCGGCGCGAGGCAGGATGAGGCTGGTAAGGGACCATACCAAAATCGGCCACTGTGTTTCCCCAGAACGACAGTATCTTTTTTTGAAAAGCAGCGGCAATGTGCATCAATCCGGTATCGTTGGTTAAAACCACATTTGCATCACGAACAAGCGATGCAGAATGGTTTAAACTGATTTTTCCGGCATAGTTTAAAACATTCCCTTTCGACTGCGACAACACTTTTTCGCCTTCAGCGAACTCTGTTTTACCACCTAAAAGAATAACCGGAAAATTGATTTTCAGGCATATTCCGGTAATCTTTTCGACGGGGAATTTCTTGGTTTTATAGGTCCCGGCAATCACAAAAGCCACAAACCCTTTTTGAAAAGGAAGCGGCAGTTCGCTTATTTTAAACTCCCCTTTTTCAGGGATAAAATAATCGAGCCCTTTGCCATCGTTTTCAATTTGCAGCGCCGAAGTTGTTTCAAGATATCGGTCAACAATGTGTTTTTGCGGGAGCCGGTTAATTTTAAACCTGATGAGCAGCATTTTCTGCCAGTTCAGTTTATTCACAGAAAAAGATTTTGCTTTCAGATTTCGCTTTAACCGCGCGCTCCTGAAATTATGATGGAGGTCGAAAATGTAATCAAACTTTTCCTGTGCAAGTTCGCGGATAAGATCGCCAAAGTTTTCCTCCAGTACATGAACTTTATCGATGTATGGATTTGAGTTCAGGATAAAGGCAAATTGCTGTTTGGTTACAAAATGAATTTCGGCATTTTTCACCTGGTTTTTAAGGCAGCGAACAACCAACGATGTTAAAACAATGTCTCCGATAGAGCTTAACCTTATTATCAGGATTTTAACTTTCATGTTTATTATGCCGATTCGACCAGCACAATTACTTTGTTCTCCAAATTTTCAATCACACCGCCGCCGACTTTAAAAAAATGCTCCCCGCCAAAAACATCAAGCACCCTGATTGTTCCCTTGTCGAGGGTGGAAATAATAGGCGCATGATTTTTTAGCACTGTAAACGAACCTTTACTACCGGGTAATTGAACCAGATTTACTTCGCCTTCAAAAACCTTTCTATCGGGTGTAATTATCTCTAAATACATAAATTGTTAAACTCAATATTAATGTTCCATCATCAATTTTTCGCCTTTTTCTATCGCTTCTTCAATGTTTCCCACCAGGTTAAAAGCAGATTCAGGATATTGGTCAACTTCGCCATTCATTATCATCCTGAAACCTTTGATGGTATCTTCAATTGAAACCAATTTCCCTTCGAGACCTGTAAACTGCGATGCCACAAAGAATGGCTGCGACAGAAACCGTTGTACACGGCGGGCACGGTGAACCACCAGTTTATCCTCTTCCGAAAGCTCGTCCATTCCCAGAATTGCAATAATATCCTGTAACTCTATGTAACGCTGCAGGAGCATTTTAACATCCTGGGCACAATTGTAATGTTCTTTGCCCACAATATCGGGAGTTAAAATTCTGGATGTTGAATCCAGCGGATCAACCGCCGGATAAATACCCAGCTCCGATATTCTCCGGCTAAGAACGGTGGTTGCATCGAGATGGGAGAATGTAGTTGCAGGCGCGGGGTCGGTAAGGTCGTCGGCTGGCACATACACTGCCTGAACCGATGTAATCGATCCTTTTTTGGTTGAAGTAATGCGTTCCTGCATATTTCCCATTTCGGAAGCCAGGGTTGGCTGATAACCTACTGCCGATGGCATCCTGCCGAGAAGCGCAGACACTTCGGAACCTGCCTGAGTAAACCTGAAAACGTTATCGACAAAGAAAAGTATGTCGCGGCCACCTTCCGATAAACCATCTCCATCGCGTAAACTTTCGGCAATGGTCAATCCCGAAAGCGCCACTCGGGCACGGGCCCCCGGAGGTTCGTTCATCTGCCCGAAAACCATGGCCAACTTCGATTTTTTCAGATCTTCCTTATTTACTTTCGCAAGATCCCATCTCCCTTCTTCCATCGATTTTTTAAACTCTTCGCCATAGTCAACAATGTTGGCTTCAATCATTTCGCGTAAAAGGTCGTTTCCTTCACGTGAACGCTCGCCAACTCCGGCAAAAACCGAAAGCCCGCTGTGTGCCAAGGCAATATTGTTAATTAATTCCTGTATCAAAACTGTTTTTCCAACACCGGCGCCACCAAACAAACCGATTTTTCCGCCTTTTGCATAAGGTTCAATCAGGTCGATAACCTTGATTCCGGTGTATAAAACTTCGGTTTGGGTAATTAAATCTTTGTATTTTGGAGGTTCGTTGTGAATGTTTAAACCATCTTTCGGCAGATTTTCCATCCCATCTATTGAATCGCCGATTACATTTAGCAAACGCCCAAGGGCAGCTTCGCCTTTTGGCATAATTATGGGGCTCCCCATTGCTTCAACCGTTAATCCGCGGCGCAAACCATCGGTGGTATCCATTGCAATGCAGCGAACTGTATTTTCGCCCAGGTGCTGCTGACATTCAATTACCAAATTTTCCTTTCCTTCGCGAATTATTTCCAATGCATCGTTAATTGCAGGAAAATCCCCGTCTTCCCTATCAAAGCTAACATCTACAACAGGCCCGATTACCTGTATGATTTTTCCAATGTTTTTAGCCATAAAATACTTTGATTTAATAAAATACTTTGATTTATAAATGTGTTTAATTACCAAGTCTTAATGCGAACAAATTTAGTATTGTTTTTTAGTTCGTCCAACCAAATTAAATGTTTTTTGGCAATGCCTCAAAAATTCTAATAAACGCGGTTTAAAATGCTGTTGCTGATTACCTGAAGTTGTTGTTTCCGGCTTTCCTCTATCGGAATTTGCTGAAAAACAGTTCTGCATTTTTGAAAATAAAAATCAATTTTTTGTTCGGTCAGTTCTTTAATATTTAGCTGATTATAGATTTTCAGGACTGCCGTTATCTTCTCATCGGGGTTGTGCTCAGTTTTATTAAGCCAGCCAAATAATTCAGTTTTTAGGTTGCCGGTGGCATTTTCAAGCGCCTTGATTGATAAATAGGTTTTTTTATTGGCAAGAATGTCGCCGCCAATTTTTTTACCGAAAGATTCCTGAATGCCAAAGCTGTCTAAAAAATCGTCCTGAAGTTGAAATGCAAGTCCCAGGTTTAACCCGAAGGCATACAATTGATCTGCCAATTCTGTGCCGGCACCGGCAAGCAGCGCCCCGGCTTTTAAACCGCAAGCCAGTAAAACCGCGGTTTTCAACCGAATCATTTCAATATATTCTGATTCATCAACATTTAACCGGTTTTCAAATTCCATATCAAATTGCTGGCCTTCGCACACTTCGATGGCAGTGTTGGTGAACAGCCCCAACACTTCATGAAGCCGTTCCGATTTACATTCGAGAAGATACCGGTATGATAAAAACGCCATAACATCGCCCGAGAGAATAGCGCTGTTTTCGCTGAATTTTTTATGAACTGCAGGCCTGTTTCTCCGTACTTCGGCCTTATCCATTATATCGTCGTGCAACAATGTAAAATTATGAAACACTTCGATGGCCATAGCAGCCGGAATGGCATTTTGAATGGAATCGGAAAACATGTTGTAGCTCAGCAACAGCAACACCGGCCGCAATCTTTTTCCACCCATTTCGAGCGAATAATCAACAGGATGGTACAAATTGGGCGGATTCATTTTTTTCAAATCATGGGATATGATTTGTAATTCAGCGGTTATTATTTTTTGAAGTTCATTAACGGAATACACTTTCAATCCTCCTTTTTATTATCAGTTTGAGCAATTTCCAAATCTTCGAGTTCAATATCAATTTCCTCATCATAGATATGCAGCATCGGCTCTTTAAATGCGCGGGTTGTGGTTAAGCGGTCGAGGCTAAAAAGCAACGATGGCAACAAAATTAAGTTTGAAATTACAGCAATTACCAACGTTAACGAAACCAGGATCCCCATTGCACGGGTCCCGCCAAAATTTGAAACAGCAAAAATCCCAAACCCAAAAAACAACACCACCGATGTATAAAGCATACTCACCCCGGTTTCTTTTAATGCGAGCACCACCGACTTTTTAATGTCCCACCCCGTTGCTTTCAACTCCTGCCGGTATTTTGCCAGAAAATGAATGGTGTTATCGACCGAAATACCAAAGGCGATACTAAATACCAAAATGGTTGACGCTTTTATGGGAATACCGGCAAACCCCATGACAGCAGCGGTAAAAATCAATGGGATAATATTGGGCGTGAGCGACATAACCACCATGCGCCATGACGAAAACATAAGGGCCATAATTAACGAAATAAGCACAATGGCCAAAGCAAGGCTTGTGAATAAGTTATGTAACAAATAATTTGTCCCTTTAAAAACGGTAATACTTGTTCCGGTGATGGTTACATCGTATTCAGCCGGGTTAAATATCGAATCGACGTCGTTATAAAAACTTGTGTAGAGTTCTTCCATCCGGTTCACCCCCACATCTTTTACGCGAATACTTATTCGTGTATATTGCCGGGCGCTATCTAAAAATGAATGGAGCAACCCCGATTTTTCTTCGCCGCCAGAAGCATATTGCAAAATAAAATTCTTTTCGCGGTTGTTTGGCAAACTGTAGTAATCTTCGCTGCCGTTGTAGAAGGCCTGTTTCGAGAATTTCAATAAATTCAGAATTGATGTTGACGATGAAAGTTCTTCGTAATCCCCCAGTTTCTTTTCCAATCCATCTATTTTGCCAAAAGTTGAAAGTTGCATTGCCCCACCCGGTTTTTTGGTGTCAATCATGATTTCCATGGGCATTATTCCTTCAAAATTCTTTTCAAAAAATTTCAAGTCGATATAAAGCGGGTTGTCTTTCGGAATATCGTCAACTACATAACCCGAAGTTTTCATCAGCGACATTCCAAAAATCCCCAATCCCAAAATAATTATCGTTGAAATATATACCCACTTGCGGTATTTTTTGGTAATATTGATAAACCAGTCAATAATATGCGTAACTATTTTATACTCCAAATGCTTGACATGCCTTGGAGAAGGTGTTTTAATAAAACTAAAAATTACAGGAATTAAAATGAGGGAAAGGACAAACAGCCCCATAATATTTAACGATGCAACAATCCCGAATTGCTTAAGCAAATCGCTTTTCACTATTATAAAAGTTGCAAAGCCAAGCGCCGTAGTTAAATTGGTCAAAAAAGTTGCATTCCCGATTTTTACAATTACACGCTGCAGCGCTTTTATTTTGTTTCCGTGTTGCACAAATTCATGATGAAATTTATTCATCATATAAATACTGTTTGGGATACCTATTACAATCAGCAACGATGGGATCATACCCGACAAGACGGTAATTTTATACCCAAGCAGCCCCAATGTGCCCATTGACCAGACAACACCGATAAGCACCACGAAAACCGGGAAAAACACGGCTTTAAACGACCGGAAAAACAGAAACAATACAACAATACAAATGAGAAGCGCCAGAGCGCTGAAAATGTACAGCTCGCTTCTGATTATCATCGCGGTTATAACCCTGATGTAGGGAAGCCCCGAATAATGGAGTTTTACATTTTCACTTTTCTCAAATTGCTTTCCAATTTTCTGAATCGACTTCACCATTTTCTCCCTTTCTTTAGAGAGCATTTTGTCCTTGTTCACTGTAATTGCAAGCAAATAGGTGTTGCTTTGGTCGTTGTACAATAATTTGCGGTAAAACGGCAACTTTCTGAAATTTTCTTCTGCCCGATCGAGCTCTTCCTGATTTGAAATGGTATCCGGGAAAACCATCTGAATTTCAAATTGTTTCTTTTCGATGTTTTTATGCAGGTTATAGGAATTTGAAACCGATAAAAGATTTTCAACCCCTTCTACTTTTAAAAGATCGTTGCAAAGGGCTTTCCATTTCTGAAATTTGTCGAATTCAAAAAAAGTTGAATCCTGAACGCCAATTATAATCAGGTTTCCTTCTTCGCCAAAAACTTCAATGAATTTCAGGTTGTCCTGAAAAGCCTTGTCTTTTTTAGGGAGCATTGAAGCATATTCATACGACATTTCCACTTTCCGGGCATGATAACCAAGGAATATGGTAAATGCTACCAAAATGGAAAGCAATACTATTTTGTTCCTTAGTATAATGCGGGAAACCCTGATCCACATAAACTTTAAAATTTATTAAGGCACGAAAATAAGACAAATAACCGGAATATAAAAAGAGGCAAATCCAGATAATCGCAAACAAAACCCGGTTCAATATCCCCTTAATCCTTCTCTTTTTCAGAAATGGCAATCAAATGGCCCACCGTTTTGAAAAACAGGTAATTATCGGCAACTGCCGGCGTTGACATGTAAGTTTCGTTCAAATTATTTTCATGAAGTAATTGAAATTCAGGCCCAGCTTTTACGGAGTAAACTTTACCATCGTTATCGGCTATATAAATAATTCCGTCGGCAGCTACCGGTGAAGCAGTGTAACTGTTCCCATTTCCAACTTTTTCCGAATACATCTGTTCCCCTGTCAGAGCGTTGTAACAGGTAAGTTTACCGTTCCAGGCGGCGTTGTACAAATAACCATTGTAAACAAGCATGGTCCCCATGTACGAACCACCGCGCAAATGGGCCCATTTAACACCTTCATTCGAAGTTTCGTTTTCGGCCAAAGTAATGTCGCCTTTTGCATTTTTACGAATAGCCAAAACCGGCGACAATTTTCCGTGGGCGCTGTTAAAATAGATCAAATCGTTGCCAACTACAGGCGTCGGCACCTGAATATCTCCACCCCCTGACATTTTCCAGATTTCTTCACCGGTTTTAAAATCGTAACCACCACGGTGTTTGAAACCATTCACTGCAACCCGGGTTTTATCGCCATCGAAATAAATATTTGGTGTACACCATCCCGGATATTCATCTCGCTGTTTTTTCCAGAGTTCTTTTCCGGTGGCCAAATCGTAGGCGGCCAAAAACGAGTTCTCAAGCACATCGCATTGAATAACAACAACATTGTCGTGAATGAGAGGCGAACTTGCGAATTCCCATTCGGCTGTTTCAACCATAAAAAACACCGATTTCAGCACGCCAAAATCTTTTTGCCACTGCAATTCGCCTTTCATGTTGTAACAATACAACCCTTCGGAGCCAAAAAATGCAACTACAAATTCGCCGTTTGTCGCGGGAGTGCAGTTGGCGTGCGACGACATGGGATGCCGTTTTTGTTTTGGAATTCCTTTGGTTGCCGTCTTTTCCCATTTAATTTTCCCGGTTGTTTTGTCGATACACCAGATTTTCCACTCATGAACTGATGAATCAGCAACAGGTTCAATCGAACCGTAAATACCGGTTTGAACATGGCCTTTATCTTCGGTGCTAACTGCCGATGTTACAAAAACACTGTTTCCCCAAACCACCGGGCACGAATGTCCCAGTCCGGGTATTTTAATCTTCCATGCAATATTTTCACCGGTTTCGGCATCCCATTTTTCCGGAAGATTTGCTTTGTCCAAAACCCCGCTGGCGTAATTACCACGGTACATAAACCACTGCCGGGCGGGATCGGGTTTTTGTGCCCAACTTGATATGCTTATAATAAAGGCAGAAAATAAAAGGACAATTTTACAGTTCATCGTTTCAGTTTTTGGTTTTTTGCCAAATTAACGAATAAAATTAAAACGGAGGATTACAAAGAATATAATAATTGGGATCGGGGGAAATGTGGAATATTTTTATAATTTTTACCTGTTCGCCGAAATCAACTTTTTAAGTGAAATGATTAAAATATTGACGTATATACTGTTTTCACCCCTTTGTCCCCTCAAGGGGAAATTTGCATTTAACCAGATTTCCGGAAACCTCGCGACATCTGCCCCCTTGAGGGGGCTGTGGGGTGAGAGATACAACCATATACTTGTTTTATTACCTACTTATGAAAATTGATAAATCACAGGTAAAAATACACCGGATTGGAATGAACGAAATTCCGGTTCTGGTTGAATATCGCCTGGTTTACCTGGCCGAACTTCAGGGAGAGCAGGATGAAACCTATAAAAATCAACTTAAAAATGATTTGGAAATCTACTTTAGAAAATCGCTCGAAGAAGGCCGGTTTTTTGCACTTTATGCCGAATCGGGAGGAAAAATCCTGAGTTTTGGGGGAATGGTGATTAAGGAAATCCCTGGCGATTCCGGCAAATCAAGTTATCTCGAAGGCGATATCCTGAACATGTACACCATTCCGGAAGCCCGGCGACATGGAATTTCATCGCTAATTCTTGAACAACTTTTGACCGGGGCAAAATCAATGGGAATAAGCAAAGTTGCGTTGCACACTTCAAAAGACGGAGAAGTTCTTTACCGTAAATTTGGATTCTCGGAACCTGTTTATCCATACCTTGAGCTTGTTTTAAACAATAAAGAATAAGAAATAAGGAATAACAAATCAGAAAGTCAGTGAAATACAGAATCAATTTCCAATATTCAGATGTTTGAATTTATTTATAACTTTTACTTTCTTATTTTAGATTTCTTATTCGATATTTTAGATTTTATTTTTTAGCAACTTAAACTGGCATGGCAGATCAACATGACCACGCCCAAAGGACGTGGCCTTTTAAACTATATTAAAATGAATAATATTCAAACCAAAAACCGAAATCCCTGGGTGTGGCTGCCCACCGTATATTTTGCCGAAGGAATGCCATACATTGTTGTAATGACAGTTTCAGTAATTATGTATAAACGGCTTGATATTTCGAACACCGAAATTGCTTTTTACACCAGTTGGCTTTACTTACCTTGGGTGATAAAACCTTTCTGGAGCCCGCTGGTGGAGCTGTTCAAAACCAAACGGTGGTGGATTGTTTCGATGCAGTTGTTTATCGGCGCAGGGTTGGCCGGCGTTGCTTTTACCTTGCCAACTTCGTTTTTTTTCCAGGGGTCGCTGGCTTTTTTGTGGTTGCTCGCTTTTAGTTCGGCCACCCACGACATTGCTGCTGACGGGTTTTATATGATGGGGTTGAACGAAAACCAGCAGGCATTTTTTGTTGGAATCAGAAATACATTTTACCGGCTTGCCATGATAACAGGACAGGGAATTCTGGTTATTCTTGCCGGGGTTCTCGAAAACTCAACGTTGTTGGGCAACCCTGAAAACGGGAACAACATTCCGTTGGCCTGGGCTTTTACTTTTGCTGTTATTGCGCTGATGTTTGTTTTATTCGCGGTTTATCACAAATTTTTCCTTCCTCGTCCCGATGAAGATATTGAAAAAGCTTCTGACAGTATTAAAAATATCTTGTCGGGTTTTGGCGAAACTTTTAAAGCCTATTTTGTAAAAAAAGAAATCTTGACCATTCTTGGTTTTCTGCTTTTATACCGGCTTGGCGAATCGCAACTGGTAAAAATGGCGTCGCCTTTTTTGCTCGATTCCATTGAAATTGGCGGTTTAGGGTTAACAACCAAACAAGTTGGTATTGCTTACGGCACAATTGGCATTATCGCGTTGACCATTGGCGGGATTTCGGGTGGTTGGATGGCCTCGAAATATGGTTTTCAAAAGTTGCTGTGGATTTTTGTGCTTTCGATTAACCTGCCCAACCTGGTGTACGTTTATCTTTCGTATGCACAACCGGCTGAATACTGGATTATTGTAAGCGCCGTTGCCGTTGAACAATTGGGTTACGGGTTTGGGTTTACGGCTTACACTTTATTCATGCTTTATGTTTCGGCAGGAAAATATAAAACCGCGCATTTTGCATTTAGTACTGGAATTATGGCTTTGGGGATGATGCTTCCGGGAATGGCGTCGGGACGGATGCAGGAATTTTTGGGCTATCAGCACTTTTTTGTTTGGGTGATGATTTGCACCATCCCCGGGTTTATCATGGCAAAACTGATTAAAGTGGACAAGGATTTTGGGTTGAAAAAAGGTTAAAAACCATCAGTATTTTTTTCCTTCCTCCGAAATCATCGGTACAAACCTTACCGGCAAAACCTCTTTTTCACTGATTTTACCATTTTTCTTCTCGAGCAAAACCAGCGACTGGAAAGGATTTGTGCCAACCGGGATAATCATCCTCCCTCCTTCGGCAAGTTGGTTTTTTAAAGGTTCGGGTATTTTCGACGGGGCGCAGGTTACAATAATGGCATCAAACGGGGCGTGTTCAGGCCAGCCTTTGTAACCATCGCCAATTTTGCAGAAAATATTTTTGTAGCCAAGTTCCGAAAACAGTTCAATTGCTTTATTACCCAGTTTCGGAAAAATTTCGATGGTAAAAACCGAATCGCAGATTTCGGCCAGAATGGCTGCCTGGTAGCCTGAGCCGGTGCCGATTTCGAGTACTTTGTCTGTGCGCTTCAAATTCAGCGTTTCGGTCATAATTGCAACAATGTAGGGTTGCGAAATGGTTTGTCCTTCATTAATTGGAAGGGGCGAATCGTTGTAGGCAGAATTAATAAATTCGGGCAGAACAAACCGGTGGCGGGGCACTTTTCTGCAGGCTTCCAAAGTTGATTTGTCAGAAATTCCCCTTGCCCTTATTTGTTTCTCCACCATTTGCATGCGCTGTTGGGTAAATCTGTCAACCTGTGCATTGCACCCCATTACAAATGCAAAAACCGGTGGTACTAAAAACAAGAAATAAAATCCCATTATTCTGAAAACAAGCCAGTTCATATTATATCAATTTTACAATTTTGAACGAGAGTTTTTCATCGAAGGTTACTTTAATATAAATCAAATTACATCAGACAGTTTTTCCTGTTTCAATTTGCAGATATCTTGTGAATTTCTTTAAGTTACATTGTATTCCACACTAATCTGTTTTCCTTATGAAAAAAATAGTCTGCTTCCCGCTATTTCTTCTGATATTAATTTCCTGTGAAAAAACGCCAAAATATAATTCATCTGAATTAAATCCATTATTGGAAAAACATTCGATTTTGAAAAAGGAGAATACACAACAAAACTGCTGCAGGCTCAGAATGGAAAAGGAACTATTGAAGATGTGCATTCTTCGGGAAACTGGAATTTCGGAGAAGTTAGCTGGAATTTTATGACGAAATAAATTTCATATTAAACAGGCAAACTGTTAATTTTTACTAATCAAATCGTTGAAAAAAACAACCAATTAAAATAAATGTACCTTTGCACAACATTTTTCGACTATTTGTGTTTAAGTAACAAGATGAAAAAACTGTTTTCCATATCATTTGCTTTACTCATGTTGCTTTCGGGTATGCAGCTTACCATTTCAAAACATTACTGTGGTGGTGAGCTTGCTGATTCAAGGGTTTCAGTATTGGGAAAGATAGCATCATGTGGTATGGAAGGAACAACAGATGAGTGCGCACAACCGGGCAGTCATTTCGACCCAGGTTGTTGCAACGATAAGATATCAGTTTATGAAGTCGATCACAATTATTCGCCTTCGTTTACCGAATTCAAAGTATTCTCTCAAACTGTTTTGCAGGTATTTACTAATCCTGAAAACATTACACTTCATTCATTAACTTCGTCAAGCCATCATTCTTCTGATGTCAGCCCGCCGGAAAATATTCTGGTACATGCTGTGAGCTTGCCCAAAATTTGTGTTTTCCTGATTTGATTTTATTCTCTCTAATCTATTGGCTTATAGAATTTTGAAGCCTATTTTTGCCATGGATTTTTTGTAGCTGTCCTGATAGTTGTATCTTTATAGCTGATACCATTTTTTAATACATTAACATCAAATTATAAATATCATGAAAACTGTAAAAATTATCATAGTCACTTTATTATCAATAGTTCTGGGTTCTAACACTTATGCTCAGGCACACGATCATTCCAAAATGGAAATGACTAAAACAGACTCCAAAACCAATAAGGCTAAAACTGAAACAATTAAAGTTTGGGGAACCTGCGATATGTGTCAAGCCCGCATTGAAAAAGCCGCAAAAGTTGCCGGCGTAAGCAAAGCAAATTGGGATTCAAAAACCCAAATGCTTTCAGTGGTTTACGACCCTTCAAAAACAAATAGCGACGATATTCAAAAGAAAATCGCTGCTGTTGGTCACGACACTGAAAAATTCAAAGCTAATGATAAGGCATACGCAAAACTCGATGATTGCTGCCAGTACGAAAGGAAAAAATAACCTTTCGCTACACGTTGTTCAATACAATAGCCATGGTTCAGCTAACTTTAAAAAAGGAAAATGAATTTGGTCATGGCGATTCATTAATTATTATCAATAAATAAATAAAATAAAATCATGAAAAAAATGAAATTAACAGTAGCTGTACTTCTGGGAAGTGCTATCATGTTTTTAAGTTGTACGAAAGATGAAACATTAACAGACAATACGCTGGTAGATTTTGATGCGGCCTATGTGGTCAACGGCGAAAGTAATACCATTTCGATAATCAACATTACCAAAAACAAGGTTGATGCCACTATTGAGCTTACCAAACTTCAAAGTAGTTTGGGTACAGGCCAGATGGAAATGGGCATGAGCAACATGTGGCCACATCACATTTCACTTTCGCCTGATAAAAGTAAGTTGGTGATAGCTGCACCAGGTATGGATTTCAGCAAAGGACATGATATGATGTCGGCTTCTTCTACCGGAAGCACAACTGATGCTCACAGCCAGCATCATAGTGGAAGCACAACAAGTGGCTCTGCAACCACTGTAATACCCGGAAGGATTCTGGTATTAGATGCTGTCACAGGGGAATTGTTAAAAGAACTATCACTCGAAGGAATGACTCATAATGCCATTTTTTCGCCCAACAGCAAGGAATTATGGACTGCCTTAATGATGCCTGAAGGTAAGATCATGGTATTCGATGCCACGTCATACGCCCTTTTAAATACTATTGCAGTAGGTCAGATGCCAGCCGAAGTTACCTTTTCTGACGATGGTAAAAAAGTATTTGTGGCCAATGGCATGTCAAATACTGTCACAGTTATTGATGCTGCAACTAAAAAGGTGATTGAAACCATTACTGTTGGGGATAATCCTGTTGGTGCTTGGCCCGGCATGGGAAGCATGATGTATGTGGATAACGAAGACGGACAAAGCATCAGCATTGTTGACGGTATGACCAATATGATGACCGATTCGGTTGACCTTGGATTTATGCCTGGTATGGCTGCACGTAATACGATGATGAGCCAGATGTGGGTTTCTGATCCCAATGGAAGCAAAATTCATATGTGGGTTAAGGATAATACCGGTTATTCGCACGGAGGCGAAGTTGTAGTAGGTAATGGCGCACATGCCATAGCTTTTAATAAAGAAGGCACTGTCGGTTATGTGACCAATCAGGCTGAAGGGACAGTTTCGGTTGTCGATGTTCCAAATCTAAAAGAGATAATGAAAATTACTGTTGGCAAAAAGCCTAATGGAATCGTTATCAGATACAATTAAGTTCAATGATTTTCTTGGCAAGGATTTCATAACTGTTGTTCACGAAGGAAAACCTTATTACCTCAAAAAAGCCGAGATATGGGGTTTTCAGCTTTGCGATGAAAAAATAGTACGTTTTCAGGGCAAGGAAGACTATTCCGTTGGAGACAAAAGCATCCTTTGGATTTACAGCAAACAATCTATCGTTATCAGGCAATCTTAAAACTGGTGGTTCAAAAAAGGTTACATCATTCTATTTCAGTAAAGAAGGTAATGGTGAAATAATTCTATATGAAAAAGCAAATTATAATTTCAATCTTTTTCGCTGTAGTTTTTTTATCTTTAAGTGGTTGTATGAGTATGCATCATTTGCATCATGATAGACAAGGAACGGCAATTCATGAAACAAATAAAAATATGCCGGTAAGTCACGGAACTACTGGTCATTCAGGTGGTTGCCATTAAACCAATCTGAAATGTGTCCTTTAATAAGTTATATCACATAAAAAGAATACAATAATGAAAATAAAAATAAAATTTTTTATCATAGTGGTAATAAGTGCAATCTCTTTTTCTTCTTGCTTGAAAGACGATATGATGATGAACCATGATGGCGAGGTGATATCAGTTGCCGAAGGCGATTTTTCAACTCCTTTGCCCATTCCAGCAGTAACAAACGGACAAGGAACCTTGACCGCGCAGCAGACCACATCTACTATTTTCAATGGGAGAACGTCAAATGTATTTGGCTATCAATCCGGCTCTATTTTAGGGCCATCAATCGTTGTAAATACAGGAGATAATATCAACATTAATTTTCAAAATAATCTTTCTGAAAACTCCAATATTCACTGGCATGGCCTGGTTATTCCAGCCAATATGGACGGCCATCCGGAAGATGTTGCACAACCGGGAAGTTCGTTTAATTATAACTTCACCGTATCGCAACGGGCCGGAATGTATTGGTATCACCCGCATCCCGATGGATTTACAGCAAAGCAGGCATACCTTGGACTTGCCGGTGTATTTATTGTGAGAGATGCTGAAGAACAAATGCTAAATCTTCCTTCAGGGGAGTTCGAAATTCCCCTTGTAATTCAGGATAAGCGGATTAACGCTGATTATTCGCTTAATTATTCGCCCAATATGAACGATGTCATGACTGGTTATTTGGGATCAAATATCCTGGTAAACGGGGTGTATTCGCCGTACAAAGATGTGAGTACCCGCAATTACCGGCTTCGGGTTCTGAACGGTTCAAATGCACGGATTTACAACCTGGCATTAAGCAACGGCGCATCGTTTGCTGTAATTAGCTCCGATGGAGGATTGCTCTCTTCTCCTCAAACAGTTAACTCTCTTCTGTTAGGGCCGGGCGAACGTGTTGACCTGATCGTTAATTTTTCAAGTTATACGGCCGGCGCTGAATTATTTCTTATTAGTAAAACTTTTTCGGGCGGATCGTCGCAGGGAATTCAAAGTTTCAGGATTATGAAATTCAAGGTAACCAAAAATGAAAAAGACGCTTATACATTACCGGGCTCCTTGTCGGTTATAAAGCCAATAGACAAAGGCGCTGCCATTAAAACCAGAACTTTTGACATTTCGAATGGTGGCATGGGTAACATGGGAGGTATGATGGGTGGCATGGGTAACTCCGGAATGACTATGAAAGGAATGCACCGCATCAATAATAAGGTTTACGACAAATCAAGGGTTGACGAAACCGTTCGGTCAGGCACTACTGAAATATGGGTGTTTGATAACTCTAAAGGAGATGAGCCGCACCCGATGCACATACATGCGCTACAGTTTCAGGTTTTAGACCGTACAGGCGGAAGAAATGGTTTGATCTCAACAGAAAGCGGATGGAAAGATAC
>CAMTWS010000105.1:0-6668 GCA_947085485.1 uncultured Prolixibacteraceae bacterium | reverse complement strand
TCAAAGTGTTGTTATACAATGTTTTGTAATCGGACATTGAGAATGGTTTATTTACTTTGCCCTTTGTCGCAAACCAGTTTTGTTTTGCCAGATTTACTGCTGTAAGTGCCGCATTGAAGTGAAAATCCAATTTATTTTTACTTCTTGCCTGGCAGTTATTCAGGCCAGTAAACTGTTTTGCATCACGATACAGAAATTCAATCTGGAAACGTGCCTGATAATAGCGAACAATCTTTTCTCCGGCTTGCTTCAGATCAGTAGAGAAGTATAGTTTTCTCGCGGTCTCTGTTCCGTCTTTGTAAAAGATCGCAATGGCCAACTTGATGTCCATTTTGAATGCCTTAGAATAAACAACCAAGCACAACCAATGAGTAGATAGTAATCTCCTCGTTAGACAGGTCCAATGAAAATCTATTGGGGTTAAAGTTGTAAGCATCAACCAAGCCATCAAATTTCTTTGGGGCTCCCTTTTTACCCGTTCTCTCACCAGTAAACTTGTACTTCAATACACTGTCATCCCTTAAACGGCTAATGAACTCAAACCCGGCTGATCGTACTGCTTTAACAAATGGTCTCTTGGAAAAATAGGCATCGGCTACCATGTAGTTCGAGAAAGCTATAAACTGTTCTGCATTTTCAGTTACAAGAGTTGCATAGTGGGCCAATAGATTCAATCCCTTTTCAGCCAGTTCAACGGCAGATGGTGTTTGCCAGGCTTTCAAATGCAATGCGGTGTTATTGTGATTGACAATATCAACCACTGCAAAACCACATATATCCAAACCCCATTTTGCTGCACCGGCTACACCGGACCAATATCGACCTCTGCCATAAGTTGATTTACCTGCCTTGGGTATATAACTTGGATCAAACGCTATAATCCTTTCCTGAGAAACTACCCGATTGATCAACTGCTTATTCAAGGAGAGGAAGTCAAATACTGTCTCGAACTGGTTCCTGAACGTTTGTTCACAAAGAGGACTGAACCGTCCAAGCTGCAAGAAATTAATCCTACCTTTGATACTCAAAATATGCCAAAGAACGCTAACGATAAAGTCTTTACGAGATTTATTCAGCACATTGAAAACCTTGTTTTCTAATATGTTGATAATAAGATGTTTAACTGAATTACTGACCTTAGGAATCAGTAATTTAAAAAATTACTGAATAATCTTTTAAATTACTGATTTCTAAGGTCTTATCCAAATTATTTTACTCTTATTTTTTGTTTATTTTACTGACAATCAAACATTTACCCTAAAATTTACCGAACCATTGTGATAATAACAACAATTACTGGATTGCATTAAATACTGGTTTATATAAATATCATTCGGGCAAATTAGATTTAATTGACGCAACAGTTAGTGAAGATATTCGATAGCCTGGTATGATAAACAGCAATTCTTAATAGCCAGGTCTGAAGGCATCTGGAAATTCGACACACAAACTCATAAAAGCAAATCTGTGTGCGAAACAAAGGGTACGGGCCTGTTTTCGGTCTCAACTTTATTTTTTGATAAGAGTCAAAACAAACTTTGGATGGGAACGCTGTCCAATGGATTGTTTTGCTACAACTTTAGTTCAGCGGATTTTTCTCATATTCTTCAGGCAAAATTGCCCAAACAGCCAGTTCTTGCTATTGAGGAGAATTCTGATTCTACCCTTTTAATTGGTATTGATGGACAGGGGATATGGGAACTTAGTAAAAAGGGAGACGAGGTTTTAAATGTACTCAAGGAAAGTGCCGATGATGCAAATTCATTGCCGGGAAACGGTGTTTACGATATTTTTAATGAACCCGGTAAACGGTTTTGAGTTGGTACCATCAGCGGGGGAGTGTCGTTTTACGACTTGGCTTCTCCCATTGTAACGCAGATTGTTCATCATTCAAATAACTATAACTCGTTGGTAAATACCGATATAAATGGAATTTTGAAGATCGTGACGGAAATATCTGGTTGCCACAAACAATGGGATAAGTGTTTGGAATCCGGATAAGAATCAATGGAAAAGCCTTTTTAACAACAAACTCGAACAGGCGCAGGTTTTTCTGACACTTTGCGAAGACAATCAGGGAAGAATATGGGCGGGAACTTATTCCTCTGGAGTATATGTTCTTGACAGAAAAACAGGGAAGGAACTGGCACATTATGCAAATGGAGAAAAAGGAGCACCATCAGTCAGCAATTTCATTTTTGAAATTTTCCAGGACAGTCAGCACGATTTATGGATTGGCGGCATTAATGGTGAATTTGTCTGCCACAATACAGATAAAAACAATTTCAGAACTTATTCTGATATTCCTGTCAGTTCGTTTGCACAACTCTCTCCCTCCCAAATTCTGGTTGGGCACAGCTACGGCTTATCGATATTAAACAAACAAAAAGGTAGCATTGAAAATTTACTGTCGGGGATCGTTGTACAGGATATTCTTATTCTGGGTACAGAAATATGGATTTGTACCAGTGGCGAAGGATTGATTGAATATAATTTCAAAACCGGAAAAACAAATAAATATACAACGAATATAGGTTTTCCATCCAATTTCATCAACAGTATTGTTTATGCCGGAAATTACCTTTGGTTGGGAACTGAGGGCGGTTTATGCCGGTTTGATCCGAAAGATAAAATCGCACTTACATTTACTTCCATATTTCCATTGTCGGCAATTTCATACAATAAAAGTGCTGTTTGGGCGCTGAAAAATGGAAAGTTAGCCTGGGGAACAAATAGCGGTATTGTGTTATTTACGCCCGATTCGTAAAAGGAAATTTCATCCGGCGAGAAAATTTATTTTCAGGATTTGACGGTTTCGGGGCGCTCAATCAGAGATACTTCAGTCTTCAGTTTAAACACTCCTGTTAACGAATTAGAGAATATTACGCTGAAATATTTTCAGAATACAATTAGTTTGTTCATTATAAATCTCTCTCCTTTTTATTCATCTCTCTTTCCAGGATACTTATATTACACTAAATTTCATCCTCATAATTCAAATCTGAACTTTTTTAATCTTAACCAGTTTACAGTAATAAATTCAAACATTATGGGAAAAAACATTTTTTACTCTGCATTAACGATTCTATTGGCCCTACAATTGGTTGGGAAGGCGCAATCTTCTGCCAATCAATTGGATTCAATAGTTACTTTAATTATATGGGAGTTGATTCGATTGGGAATATGAAGTTTGGATACAGTTACGACGAAAACGGTAATCAAACTCAAGGGGAAGGCTATCATTGGGATCCTGAATTAAATGACTGGGTTGTTGGAGGTAAATCTGAATACATTTATGATGTAGCTGGAAATCAAACTCAAAGCATGAGGTATAATTGGGTTTTATATTCAAAGTCGTTTTCTTATTATTCCTCTCCAACAGTTGGAATCAATCAGTTGGCAAATGAAAATGCAGATATAATCCTGTTCCCGAATCCAACAAACGGTATGATAAACATTTCCGGTTTTACTAATTCGACAGATATAAACCTTTTTGATATCAAGGGTCAGTTTGTAAAGTCATATCAGCAAATTAACAACACCATCGATATATCAGAACTCCAAAGTGGTATTTATATTTTGAATTTAATTTCAAATGATAAAACGGTGGTAAAAAAGGTGGTGAAACAGTAGATTTTTACCGAAAATTTTAGCGGGAAGAATTTTCTTTAAAACCACTGCCAGTTTCTGTTCGAATGAAGCAATTACATATCGCTGTTTTGGTTTTCTACATTCAACAATCTGTACCATTTTTTTTGCCAGGATTTCAGGAGCCCAGCCTTTTGCCTCGTCGTTTTCGATAATGGCAAGTGTTTTTGTGAATTGTGATTTATAAGGATCATCGGCAGTTCGGGTTGGAACAGTGAATTTGTTTCTTATAACACCGGCTCCGATTATACTTATGGTATTGGCAAGATCTTTTTCAAAACCACTCAGAAATTCAACTTTCATTGCTTATAGGTTGCCCTTTCTTCGTTTAAAATATTTTGTATTGTATCTAAAACGTTTTTTCTATCGGTTTTTGGTGTTTTTCTGTTTTCTTCCATTGCCCTCAAAAGCTGTTCATCCTTATCCTTTGGGTTTAAAATAATTGTTTTCATTATTCTTTTCCTTTTTTTTCCAAATATACGAAATTGAGTTGGTTTTGAATTTTTAGTCATACCATCACTTAAAGTGATAGTATGACTATTAAAACTGTTTTTAAACTTTAGGCAACTCCCAGGGAGCGCGGTAGGTTGGGACCAGATAACTGTTGGCAGCATCGTCGCCCACAATTTTGCCTGTTGCGGCATCCCAGTACAAACGGTGTCCGGTTCTGTGGGCAATATTTCCAAGGTGCGCCACGCGAGCGGTATTGGCAGCTACGGTAATATTGGCATTCAAATTTTGGTTCCTTGTTTTTACACCATCAATAAAATTGGCCATATGCAAGTCGAGCCCTTTGCCTGAACCTTTTATTAAGTCAACCCGTTCCATCAGGTCTTTGTTTTTCTTTTTCTCCGGAATCACTTCCCATCCACCGCGATCGACAACCAGTGTACCATTGTTCCCAACGAACCCGACACCGTGGTTGCGGCCATAGTAACCGCCATCAATACCGGTTCCGTGATCCCACAACATGGTATGCCCGTCGAATTCATAAAGCGCCTGTAGCGTATCGGGTGTTTCGGCAGCATCGGCGGGGTAGGCAAATTTGCCGCCCATGGCCATTACCGATTTTGGAACCGGATCGCCCATGCCAAACAATCCGTAGTCGATAATATGCACGCCCCAGTCGGTCATTAAGCCACCGGCATAGTCGTAATACCACCTGAAATTAAAGTGAAAACGGTTGGGATTGAACGGGCGTTTTGGCGCCGGGCCTAACCAGAAATCGTAATCGACCCCTGCCGGCGCTTCGCTGTCGGGTTGAACCGGTACCGGTTCCATCCAACCCTGGTACGCCCAGGTACGGACGGTGCGGATTTTACCGAGTTTGCCCGATTTTACAAAATCAACTGCATCGCGCCAGTGCGGGTCGCTGCGTTGCCACATCCCCACCTGCACCACAGTTTTGTATTTGGCGGCTGCGCGTTCCATAATGTTTATTTCCTCGATGGAATTGCCCAGCGGTTTTTCGCAATAGACATCTTTTCCGGCCTGGCAGGCTTCCACCATTGGCAGGCAATGCCAGTGGTCGGGCGTACCGATAATGATTACATCAATTCCGGGTTCCTCCAGTAATTTTCTGTAATCTTTAAATCCCTTTGGTTTTTTGCCCTGCAATTTTTCTGTGTCAGCAATGCGCTGGTTGAGCACACTTTCGTCCACATCGCAAATGGCGGCACACTCTGTGTTAGGCTGTTTCAGGAAAGCGTTAAGGTTGGCGAATCCCATTCCTTTGGCGCCGATTAACCCGCAAACCAGTTTTTCGTTGGCGCCTTTGCAGGCAGCCATTGGCATTGTCGAAGCCATGGCGACGCCGGCAACAACAAGCGATGAATTTTTAATAAATGTTCTTCTGTTAGTCATATTATTTATTTTTGCATTGCGTCATCAAATGCCACATCCGACGGTTCGAAACCGGAGTAGCGAACAAAATCACAGGCTTCTTCGGCGCCGGCTTCGCGGTTCATGCCACTGTCTTCCCATTCAACCGAAAGCGGGCCTTTGTAACCAATGTCGTTTAATGCGCGAATGATATTTTCGAAATCGATTTTACCTCTTCCCAAACTCCTGAAATTCCAGTAACGACGGTTGTCGCCAAATTCCATGTGGCCGCCAAAAACGCCAACGCTCATTGGTACATCGCTCCAGTAAGCATCTTTCATGTGTACATGGAAAATGCGGTCGGAAAATTCGTAGATAAACCGAACATAATCGACATGCTGGTAACCAAAATGGCTTGGGTCGAAATTAAACCCGAAAGCAGGATGATGATTGAGCGCTTTCAATGTTAAATGTGCCGAATGAATATCGAAGGCGATTTCGGTTGGGTGTACTTCCAACGCAAATTTTACACCTAATTTATGGTATTCATCCAGGATCGGAATCCAACGTTTGGCAAAATCATCATATCCTTTCTGAATCATTGCCGGCGGAACCGGTGGAAACGAATAGAGCAGATGCCAGATTGGGCTGCCGGTGAAACCTACAACAGTGCCGAGGCCAAGCATTTTGGCAACTTTTGCTGTTTTAATCATTTCGGCAGCAGCACGCCGGCGAACGCCTTCAGGTTCGCCATCACCCCAAATGTAACCGGGCACAATGCTTTTGTGCCGTTCGTCGATGTTATCGGCCACGCATTGCCCAACCAGGTGGGATGATATGGCGTATAATTTCAACTCGTATTTTTCCAAAAGGGCTTTTCTTGCATCGCAATAAGCCTGGTCGGCTTTGTCGATTTCCATGTGGTCGCCCCAGCAGCAGAGTTCAAGTCCGTCGTAGCCAAATTCCTGGGCTTTCCAGCACATGGTTTCAATGGGCAGGTCGGCCCATTGTCCGGTAAAAAGTGTAACTGGTCGTGACATAATATTTTAGTTTAAAGTTTGAGCCCACTCCGAAAAGTGAGTTTTAAAAATTAGTTAATTGTAAAGAAAAAAAAATAAACGATAACAAAATAGGAAAATTGCCGTGTCAATTTTTGATGGTTAGGTTCCGTAAAAATGGAAACTATCCACAAATTAGAC
>CAMTWS010000104.1:0-14426 GCA_947085485.1 uncultured Prolixibacteraceae bacterium | reverse complement strand
CAAACGGTGCGTTCATTTTTGCCGTCCTCCGCTCGGTAACAGATACAGTCCTAAAAAATAAACAAAACGTTATCCGTTCCTTAAATACTATTGCTAATTTGCAAACTGATTAGTAACAACTATTTTAATTTGATACTATTCGGTACGTTTTATTTTCAATTGTAAAATTCATCAGCTAAATTTGGTGAAAATCAAAATAATAACTTTAAACCTTACAATTATGAACGATCAACAACTTCAGCAACCACAAACTCCTCCACCCAATTATTTGGTATTTGCCATTCTCGCAACCATTTTTTGTTGCCAGATTTTGGGAATTGTATCTATTGTTTTTGCCGCCCAGGTAAATTCGAAATGGAATGCAGGCGATATTCAAGGCGCACTTGCCGGAATTTTTGGGGGAATGGATTTCTAGCAAATGAAGAGGATTTTAAATATTGGACTGCTTATCGGTTTTACAGGATTGGCAGCCCTTTTTTTTGTGTTGGATCCGGCCAAACATGAAATTTTTCCGCGTTGCCTTTTTAATTCGCTTGCCGGATATTATTGCCCGGGATGCGGCTCGCAACGGGCTGTTCACAGTTTGTTTCACCTCGATTTTGCCGGAGTTGTGAGTCAAAATTTTCTGTTTATCCCGGCATTTCTGCTCATTTTATATCATTGCCTGCACCCCGTTTTGAACAGGCAGTTGCATTGGAAACTCCCCAATATTTTCTATTTCAAAAACACACCGTGGATTATTTTTGGGGTAGTTATTGCTTTTTGGGTTTTACGGAATTTGCCGTTTTACCCGTTTTCGGTTTTGGCCCCGGGGTAGGAAAAGTAATCAGCAGCAGTTTTAAAGCAACAGTTTTTTTGTTTAAAGTTTTTTAATCCTGCTTAAAATGAACAAAATCGATAACCTTTCTTTGTTATCGTTTTGATTAATTCGTCAAGTTTCAGGTAAAACTTATCTGTTCTGTTTGCCTCTGTTCCGGGGTGAATCAGCAAAATGGCTCCATTCAGTCCTTGTATATTTTCCGTTTCAAATTTCAGCAATCGCTCCATTATTGTTTCCGACGATTTGTAATTCACCATTTCAGGAGTTGTGTAATCAGCATTGGTTCCGGTGCCGGGGGTAAAGTTGATTACATCGAGCCCCAAATTCCGGCTCCAGTCAACAATCTGGCGGTTGTACCATTCAAAAGGCGGCATGAAAAACCGGGCATTTTCAGGCTGAACACTAAATTTCTTCAACTCAGTAAAGTTATTTTCCAGATCGGTTTTAAATTCTTCCAACCCAACAAGGGTTGAATCTCGTTTTTGCCAGTCGCAGTACAGTACATGCCTGTCAGAATGCGCGCCAACAAAATGTCCGCCGGCAATAATTTTTTTTGTAATTACATTGTATTCAGGGTTTCGCAGAAAATTTCCGGTAACAAAGAATGAGGCTTTTATGCCGTTTTTTTGCAAAGTTTTCAACACAAATTCTCCCCCTTCAAAAAATTCATCGGCGGTAAAAGCGAGGTAAATATTTTTGTTTTCAGGCTGTACACGAATGATTGCGCCTGCTTCATCTTTTTGATAATTTACTTTTGCGGATTGTTTTTTTCCCTCGGCTTCGAGTGCGGCCAGATAAAAACTGAGGCTTGCCGTACCATCCATGGTAGGTTCGTTGGTTGAGTAATCGCCAATATCATCATGATAAACCGCTTTTCCATTGTTGAAAGGTGCGTATTCATCTTCGCGTAAAAGCGTAATTCCGATCAGGTTTTTGTTTGTTTCTGCGGCAATGGGGCCGTCAACCAGTCCACCCGGTGTGGTTTCGCCGCGCAGTACAGTGTATGACGAATGCGGGAACATGGGAGAATCCTCCACCCCGGGAAGCCCGCAAATCATAGCCGTTCCCCACGGATTGCAACCAAAAAGCCAGTCGCGAAGGGCAGCTTCCATTTCGGCAAATTTTTGGTCGTTGGTTTGCTCTGTGTATAACCGGGCTTGTGTGATAGCTGCTGCCACCAAATTGTTCGAACACCAGATAAACGGCAAACCATGAAAAAACGGGTCGTCTTTACCCCGTTCAAAAAGCAGGTTTAACCCCTTAGCATAAAACCCTGCAAAATCTTCTTTTTTATTCTGAATAAGAGAGTGGTGCCCCAGGTTTACAAACGGATATGATTGGTAGTGGCGTGCAGTCCCTTTTTCAATCCAGGGAGAAACCGGTTCCTGTTTTCCCCAGTATTCAGCTTCTTTCAGATAATTGACATCGCCGGTGAGTTGAAATAATTGGGCAGCGCCAAGCTCCAGATCATCGGCAAAGTTACTTTCTTCATAAAAATAAGGAGAAACATTGCAGGCTGTTTGATTGTACCCAGTGTCGGAAAGCGCAAATTCAAAGGCATCCAGCGCTTTTTGTTTCATCGATTCCGAAAAATCAGTGTCAATCGTTTTAAAGATTTCGGCGCCCAAAGCAAATCCCGAAGCAAATTTCCCGGCAATTGACGAAACCCCGGTTGACTGGTTTTTATGCTTTGCCAATCCTTGTGGTTTGCCCGTTACAAAATACACCGGACGATATTTCCCCAACCCGTAATCGGCTTTATCGTTGGTGGGCAACCGAAACCCAACATGGTCGCGGTCGTCGGCAATCTGGTTGTACATTTCGCCGGGAGCAGGGTTCATTTTCAGCATCCACTCCAATCCCCAGCGTATTTCATCAAGAATATCTGGAATTTGGTTGGCCCCCTTTAAACCGCTGGCATCGAATTTATCTCCATAAATTTCGGGAAAACGTTGAAAGGCAAACATCATTTGAAAAATCGTGTTGATGGAAGTGGTTGAATATTGCAGATAGTCGGTGGCATCGTGCCAACCTCCGGTAACATCGATAACTGCACCGCTCCGGGTAGGATGGTCAACAATAATTCCATCGTGGGTGTGACAGGAATCTTTCAAGTAAGGATTGTAACCACAACGTTGCTGGCGCATGTAATTCAGAATAAAATCGGCAGTTCCTTCGTAAACATCAGCATCAATCCTGAAATTCGGTGAGCGGGTTTCTCCAACTTTGATGTAATAACCGCCTTCTTTTTTGAGCGCTGAAAAATTGAGCCGGCAAGCGGTATTCATTCCCCAGCTTTGTGCGGTTTTTTGTTCGGTTTTTCCGGTAAAAATAACTTCACCTGAAAGGGCGTTGTGAATTGTAAAAGTTGAAACCTGCTTGTTTTCAGCAGATAAAAAAACGGCCACTTTTATTGAATTGGGAAGGTAGCCGAGTTGGTTGGTGCGGATGACTTCAACTGCGTTTGCAATGAATTGTAAAATTAAAAATACTCCTGTTAGCCAAATAAGTTTTTTCATTTTTAAATGAATTTGATTGTTAAACGACTTTAAATGTCATTCCCAAATATGCAATTTATTTATACAATTTTTTCAGTTCAGCACCTCTAAAATAGTGATTTAATATCTCGTAGTACGAAAAACTTTTTTCGCCCATAACAGCAGCGCCAATCTGGCAAAGTCCAACGCCATGTCCCCAGCCGGCGCCGGTTAGCACAATTTTTTGTGGAGTCCCGCTTTCAATTTCAAGGTGGTCAACAACAAACGCCGAACTGTACAAATGCGATTTGGAAAGCCATTTCCTGATTTCAAGTTCCTTACCAACAGTTAACGTTTTTTTCGTTCCGGTAATTTTCAGTTGAATAATTCTCGCAGAGTGACCACGTTTTACCGCTTCCAGTTTTATGATTTCGCCAAAATCATGCCCCGATCGTTTTTTGATGAGTTCCGAAATCCCGCTTTGGGTGTATTCCACTTTCCACCGATAAAAGTCGGTGGTTGCCTGGTCGAAACCGGGCAAAACCTGTGACAGTATTTGCTGGTCGGTGGTGTTGCAAAAAGCGTGAGGTTTGTTGCGAATCCAGTTTTCTGCCTCATTTTCAACGCGCAAATCAACGCAAGTGGTATAGCCAAATTCCGAATCAACTATTTTGGTGAGGTAACTGTGCCGGATCGGTTCCCATACATTTTCAAAATTTTCGGAAATTCCCCCGCAACATTTCGAAAATCGGGCATCGCAGATTTCGTTGTCGAACATCAGCGCTTCGCCAAAGGTTTCTTCAATTGCACTTATTGCTTTTTCGGAATGAATTTTTGTAATTCCCTGGTAACGCTGACAGTGGTCATCGGCACAAACATCGAAATTATGGTGGTCTTCACGGTCGTACCAGCGGATGATTTCATTTTCGGTTTCGTGCGAAGTTTGATAAAGTCCGCCCCCGGTTTGAATCGATTTGGTTTTTTCGATTTGCGCCAGCAACCAGCTCCGCGAAATTACAGCGTGTGCTTTAAGTAACGCCATGGAACTTGTCGAACTCATTTCTGATGAAATCACACTTTTCAGGTAATCCTCCAGTTGAATTACATTAATTGCGCGAACTTTCCCGTTTTCCGGAATAAATTTCAATGCCCCATTAAACTGCTGATTTTCCTGCTGCTCCCAGTGAAAATCAACCCCGATGATTACGTTTTTTAATTCAAAAAACGAGTCATTTTTTTCAGAAGAAAGAATAAATGAGTTGTCGTAAAATGTTTTTCCTGATTCATTTATTAAACAAACCTGGTTACTTTCAATTGTTGCCACATAATCACCGGGCTGAAAATCTTCTTTGTTTTCAGAATGAAATATCCCACTCAAAGAAAACCGGAGTTCTTCGATGGCAATTATTCCTACTTGTATTTTTGGTTGAGTTTTCATGATATTTTAATTTAACGCAATCCGTATTCCTTTTTTACCCCGCCCCTAAAGGGTGACGAAGAAACATGACTGCTGCTTTCAAACGAGTTTTTTATTCCAAATTTAATACCCTTTTAATTTAGTGTCGTAATCAGCGCACCCTTTAGGGTTGGGGTAACGCTGATGGGAAAATTACACTACTGTTCTTTCAAATCCAAAATCAATCTCTCAAAAGCTCCTTGATTTATCGTCACCTCCCTATAAATTTCACCTATTTCCTTTTTTGTTATTTTCCTGAAATCCTCCTCGCCAGGTAATACCAAAACTCCACCCATTTCAACTGCAGCGGGACTTACAATAATTTGCTTTTCACCCGTTCTGTAAAAATGTGACGGGCGCTGTTTTTCGCGCGGAAAAATAACCACCGTCCATTTATCGTTCTGAAAACTGCATAAAATATTCAGCATCGGTTCTTCACCGTTTTCTGAATCCAGATTATCATATATGGATTCAAATTTCTCTTTGATTTCATATTTGTCTTCAGAAACTATTGCAATAAAACGGCGCAGGTAATTCTCAACTGCAAAAATTTTCGTTTTTTCATTTTGAATAAGAGTCTCTGAAAATTGATCCTCTAAAGTGTTAATCTCATCTTCAATTGGCAACGAATTTTTAATTACTGCCTGAAAATGAAAATGGTCGGGAGCTGAAGCGCCACATTGCGGGCCGTTGTAAAACACCGTGAAGCCGGTTAGGTTTTGGCTAAGTTCGAGCAAACCGGAAAAATGGTTTAAAATTAGCTGAGGTATGTGCTCCAACTTCGAAATGGTTAAATGCACCGGGAAAATGGGATATGGATTGGTTAATACAAGATAATTGTTTTGAAAAAGAATTCCTTTTTGTTCAGGAGGGAAATTTTCAGAACATAAAAAACAGGGGCGGTCGGCAATACTTTTTGCGTCGGTTTTGGCTGCCGACGAACGGATTCTTTCAGGATTAAACTGGGCATCGATCCTGAAATTATCAAAATTGAATGCTTTGGTTTGAACCCGGTTTAACGCTTCATAGTTTTTCGCGGCGGTTTCCCAGGTAGCTATTTGTTGCAAAACCAGCAATTTGGCCTGTTCGTTCAGGTTGATAACCGGCCCGAATTTTAAGAGTTCGCCTGGCGATATGATTTTTTCGATTGGCATATTTCAAGTTTTGAATTTTTATGGAAATCAAACTTTTCCAAAGTTCGAAACTTTGGAAAAGTTATTTGGAACTAAACCTGCCCGTTCTTTCTCAACCGTGCTTTTAGTTCGATGGTACGGATGCGGTCTTTGTACAAATTATGTGAGTTCTGTTTTACCACATCCAGCGAGGCATCAGAATTATCGTCCCAGCGGCGGCAAAGGTAAACGGGTTCGTAAATGCGCCCGATTTTGTACTCGCGCGAAATAGCCAAACCCACTGCGTAATCTTCGCCATAACTAACATTGGGCACTTTTATTTCGCGTAAAACCGGGGTATAAAAAGCACGTGGCGCACCAAGTCCGTTGATTCGCAAAGCATTGTTAGGGCCGTTGTCGGGCGTCCACTCATTGTGGGCGATTATTCCGGGCGGAATTTCCTCCAAATCGAAATTGGTCATTTGGTAACTTCCAATTACCATTGCACATTTCTCTTCGTAAAATTTCTCTACTATTTTTTGCAGTGTGTTTTCCGATGAATACAAATCGTCGCTATCCAACTGAATCGCAAATCTTCCACACTTTTCGCTGAAAATGCCAACGTTCCAGCAGCCGCCAATTCCCAAATCATTCCGTTCGGGAATAATATGAATGAGTTTTTTGTTTTTTGCATATTCTGCAAGCAATTCTGTTGTTCCATCGGTTGAAAAATTATCAACCACAATCAGATTAAAACTGAATTTTGCTTTTTGTAAGAACACCGACTCAACAGCATCTTTAATGGTTTTTATCCGGTTGCGAACAGGAATAATTACGGATGCTTCCACCGGGAAATTATCCTCTTTGAAATCAACTTCTTTAAATGGTGGTTGAAGAAACCCGCCGATTTTTTTCAGGTGATTTGTGCAGGCATTTTCCATTTCAATTTGCTTGTCGCGTGCATTTCCGCTAACATAATCAAATTGTTTTTCGCCCGATTTCCGGGTGTCGGTTTCTACCATTGTAAAAAGAAATTCCGGGATTCTGACCAGTTCGCCCAAACGCGAAGCATGGAGCCGGAGCGAACAATAACCGGCCTGCTGAAATTCCTGTTCATCAAAAGATTTTAAAACGTCGTTCCTGAAAAGTTGCACCGCCCCAAAATTGAAATCATCACGCAAGCTTCCCAATTGGTAATCGATTACAGGATGCGGGGTTTGTATTCCGTTTTTAATTTCAAAATAATCGGAATAAACCATTGTTGCGCCAGTATTTTCAGCCACCTGCACCATTCTTTCAATCGCAAACTGTCCGACTCCCAACGACTGATTCTGTAGAGCGATTAACGAATAAGCGGCATTGCTTTTCTCTGCAACCAGTTTTATGGTTTCGGTTGAAAATGGATAGTTACAAACCAGGGTTTTTGCATTTTCCAATTCTGGTTCTTCGGGTGAAAGGACAAAAACTTCGTTTACCAAATCTGATTTTTTAAGCTGATTGATTGTGTTTTGCGTCTCCGATTGGTCGCTGTAGGTTATAAAGCAATTTATTTTCTCAGGCATTTCTGTTTTTAAATTGGTTAGCCAGCAAAGGTAAAAAAAGCAATACAGAGTTTGTTGATAAAAACAGCTTGAATTTGTACAGTTAAAAGGTGAATTAAGCAGTTAATATCCTATTTTTAAACATTATTCAAATTATGCAAAATTTGAATCTAACCAAAAATACAATTATGAATAATTTATCAATCTTCACCAGGCTTTATCCATTATCAAAAACTTTGCGTTTTGAACTGATTCCCCAAGGTAAAACACTGGAACATATCCATGAAAATGGATTGCTTGAACAAGACGAACACCGCGCCAACAGCTATGTTGAAGTTAAAAAAATCATTGACGAGTATCACAAAATGTTTATTAACCAGGCGCTGGATGGTTTTAAACTGAATTCACTGGAAGATTATTTCCTTTATTACCAACTTCCGAAGCGAAGCGATGAAGAAAAGAAAAAGTTTGAGGAATTTCAATCGAAACTAAGAAAACAAATTGCCGACCGATTTGCCAAATCAGATAGCTTTAAGAATCTCTTTGCCAAAGAACTGATTAAAGATGATTTAAAGGCCTTTGTTCAATCTGATGAAGAGAAAAAACTGGTACAGGAATTTGACAACTTCACAACATACTTCACCGGATTTCACGAAAACAGGAGAAATATGTATTCGGCTGAAGATAAATCTACTGCAATTGCTTACCGCCTGATACATCAGAACCTGCCAAAATTTATTGACAACATGAGCACTTTTGACAAAGTGAGAAACTCACCCGTCAAAGCTAAATTCGAAACTATTGTTTCCGATTCAGAATTGGGGCCGGTTATTCAGGTTGGCGCTGTTGAAGATATGTTTTCGCTTGAGTATTTCAGCGAAACCCTTACCCAACAGGGCATTGACTTGTACAATCACCTGATTGGCGGATTCACCGCAGAAGAAGGCAAAGAAAAAATTAAAGGACTAAACGAGTACATCAACCTGCACAATCAAACTGCAGCAAAAGAAGAACGGTTGCCCAGGCTTAAACCACTTTACAAACAGATTCTTAGCGACCGATCAACAGCTTCGTTTATCCCCGAAGAATTTGCCAGCGACAATGAAGTTTTGGAAAGCATCGAAAAGTTTTACCTTGAAATTGATGAGTTGGTT
Source organism: uncultured Prolixibacteraceae bacterium (assembly GCA_947085485.1). Taxonomy (GTDB): domain Bacteria; phylum Bacteroidota; class Bacteroidia; order Bacteroidales; family Prolixibacteraceae; genus Draconibacterium. Next base: position 5,866 of record CAMTWS010000104.1, on the reverse strand, counting down.
TTAAGCAAAAAAGTGCAGGGCGAACATTCGTTGAATGAACTGCTTCGCACTCTTGCCGACTTTGATTTGACCAGGATTTACCTGCGAAACGATTTGAGTTTGACCGACATTTCGCAGAAAATGTTTGGCGACTGGGGAGTTTTCCAGAAAGCCATGAACAAATGGTTTGATGCGAATTACAAGGGAAAAACAAAGCCGGGAACCGAAAAATACGAGGAAGAGCAAAAGAAATATTTTGCCAATCAGGATAGTTTTTCAATCCGATTCATCAACGAGTGTCTATTACTTTTAGATTTGGCCAATCATCAAAATATTGAAGTTTATTTTTGGAAGTTGGGTGAGGTTTCATCTGAAACGGGAAACCTCTTTACCCAAATTGAATTGAGTTATAATGCCATTAAAGATTTGCTCAACAATCCATATCCCGCAGACAAAGATTTGACGCAGGACCAATTGAATGTTGATAAAATAAAACTGTTTTTAGACAACATCAAAACTTTGCAGTGGTTTATTAAACCGCTTCTTGGGAACGGTAATGAAGCCGAAAAAGAAGAACGGTTTTATGGCGAGTTCTCTACTTTGTGGACTACGCTTGATCAAATAACACCGCTCTACAACAAAGTGCGGAATTACATGACCCGCAAGCCGTATTCGACCGGGAAAATGAAACTGAATTTTGAAAACTCAACCTTACTCGACGGCTGGGACGTGAATAAGGAAACAGATAACACGAGTGTTATTTTTCGAAAAGACAACCTGTATTATCTTGGGATTATGAATAAAAAACACAACCGGATTTTCAAAAAAGAATTCATTCAAGCCGAAGAAAACTGTTTTGAAAAAATGGAATACAAATTTTTCAAGGACATTACAACCATGATCCCCAAATGCAGCACACAGCTTAATTCTGTTAAGTCGCATTTTTTGAATAGTACGAATGACTATGTTTTAAGTACAAATGGATTTCTAACCCCCTTGACTTTAAGCAAAGAAATTTATGATCTGAATAATGTTGTTTTAGAAGGAAAGAAAAAATTCCAAATTGATTATTTAAGACAAACGGGAGATATTCAAGGATATAAGAATTCATTAAAAATGTGGATTGAGTTCTGCATTTTATTCTTAAAATCTTACAAAAGCACAGATTGTTATGATTATTCATCGTTAAAGCCATCTTCATTTTACGAACGTATCGACGAATTTTATGAAGAAGTTAATAAACTGTTATACAATGTTTCATTCAGAAGCATTCCAGAAAGTTATATAAACCAGATGGTTGCAGAAGGTAAACTCTATCTGTTTCAAATTTACAACAAAGACTTTTCGCCCAGCAGCAAGGGAACGCCAAACATGCACACCCTTTACTGGAAAATGCTTTTCGATGCTGATAACCTGAAAAATGTAGTGTATAAACTCAACGGACAGGCAGAAGTTTTTTACCGCAAATCGAGTATTAAAGAAGAAAACAAAATTGTACACAATGCCAATGTACCGATTGCAAACAAAAACGAACTGAACAGCAAAAAACAGAGCCGTTTTGCTTACGACATTATTAAGGATCGCCGCTACACGGTTGATAAATTTCAGTTTCATGTGCCGGTAACCATGAACTTCAAAGCCCGCGGTTTGAATAATATCAACACCGAAGTAAATCAGCATCTCAAAAAAGAGACCGACATTCATATTATTGGAATCGACCGCGGTGAAAGGCATTTGTTGTACCTGGCTTTGATTGACTCAAAAGGAAATATTAAACAGCAGTTTTCGTTAAACGAAATTGTTAACGAATACCAGGGAAAAACCTATAAAACCAATTACCACGATTTGCTCGACAAAAAAGAAGGCGGCCGCGATGAAGCCCGCCGAAACTGGAAAACCATTGAAACAATTAAAGAGCTGAAAGAGGGATATTTGAGCCAGGTGATCCATAAAATTGCAGAACTGATGGTTGAATACAACGCAATTGTGGTGTTGGAAGATTTGAACATGGGTTTTATGCGGGGAAGGCAGAAGGTGGAAAAACAAGTGTATCAGAAATTTGAAAAAATGCTGATTGACAAACTCAACTATCTGGTTTTCAAAACAAGAAAAGCGACCGAATTGGGCGGAACATTAAACGCCTACCAGTTGACCAACAAGTTTGAGAGTTTCCAGAAAATGGGAAAACAAAGCGGATTCCTGTTTTATGTTCCGGCATGGAACACCAGCAAAATGGATCCGGTAACGGGTTTTGTGAACCTGTTCGATACCCGTTACGAAAACATGGAAAAAGCAAAAGCATTTTTTGGCAGGTTCGATTTCATTCGTTATAATCCGGCAAAAAACCATTTTGAGTTTGGGTTCGATTACACCCGTTTTACCGCCAAAGCCGAAGGAACAAAAACCCGGTGGACACTTTGCACCAACAATGAAAGAATTGAAACTTTCCGCAACACCGAAAAAAACAGCCAGTGGGACAACCGCGAAATTGTGCTTACCAGTGAGTTTATCAAACTTTTCGACCAGTACCACATCGACTACAGAAAAAATGATTTGAAAGAAGCGATTTGTACACAAAGCGAAAAAGCATTCTTCGGACAGTTGCTGCATTTATTAAAACTCACACTGCAAATGAGAAACAGCATTACCGGAACAGAAACCGATTACCTGATTTCGCCTGTTGCCAATGAGAATGGCAAATTTTACGACAGCCGCTCGGCAAGCGAAACACTGCCAAAAAATGCCGATGCCAACGGGGCTTACAACATTGCCCGGAAAGGATTGGTTTTATTGAATCGCATTAGGAGTCAAGGCGTTGTGGAATTTGAAAAAAGCAAAAAAGCAGATAAAGATGGTAAGTCACAATGGCTCCCCAACAAAGAATGGTTAAACTTTATTCAAAATCAGTAATGAGCAGTTTAAAATTATTTCAGGATAAAAGCATCCGCTCCTTTTGGGACGAACAGGAAGAACAATGGTATTTTTCGGTCATTGATGTGGTTGCAACCCTTACCGATAGTGTAACCCCGCGTGATTACTGGTTCAAGATAAAAAAACGTGAAAAGATTGCCGGAATTGAGTTGTCGACAATTTGTCGACAACTCAAATTGGAAGCGGCAGATGGTAAAAAATACATGACCGATTGTGCCAATGTAAAAGGGCTGTTTCGCATCATCCAGTCAATTCCGTCGCCAAAAGCCGAACCGTTTAAACTTTGGCTTTCGCAGGTTGGGTACGATCGCCTGCTCGAAATAGAAAACCCCGAACTGGCACAGGAACGGATGAAAGAATTGTACGAACAAAAAGGTTACCCCAAAGACTGGATCGACAAGCGCTTGCGGGGAATTGCCATCCGCCAGAACCTGACCGATGAATGGAAAGCCCGTGGAATACAATTGGAACGCGATTATGCCATCCTGACTGCAGAAATATCGAAAGCTACTTTCGGGATGACCCCTTCGGAATACAAAGAGTACAAAGGGTTGGAACAGAAGAACCAGAATCTGCGCGACCACATGACCGATCTGGAACTAATTTTTACTATGCTGGGCGAACGGGTTACCACCGAAATTTCGGCAAATGAAAAGCCCGATACCTTTGAAAAGAATAAAAAGGTAGCCAAACGTGGAGGGAATGTTGCCGGTGTTGCCCGGAAACAAACTGAAAAAGAACTGGGGAGAAGCATTGTTTCCGATCAGAATTTTCTTTCCCCTCCCGCGAATCAGCCAGAGTTGGACAGTGAAATTATTAACTGATAAATGGACGAGTACATCCTCATATCAACTCTAAATGACTTTATTTTTTGTCCGTATTCAATCTATTTGCACAATGTGTACGCGGGTGGCGATGAAGATTTGGTTCATGCCACCCCACAAACAAAAGGGAAAGCCGGGCATGTTGCAATAGATGAAAAAACCTACAGCAGCCGGAAAGATGAAATTGCAGGATTATCGGTGTTTAGCGACGAATTGGGAGTTATGGGCAAAATAGATTTGTATAAAGGGAAAGAAAAACGGTTGATTGAACGGAAATATCAACTCAAAACTATTTATCAGGGACAAATTTACCAGCTTTGGGCACAGTATTTCTGTATGACAGAAATGGGTTACGAGGTTAATATACTTGAATTTTATTCAATCGCAACCAATACTACTTTTCCGGTTGCCATTCCATCAGCCACCGACAAAATTGAGTTGCAGCGATTCATTGGTCTTTTTAAACAATTTGATCCTGCTCTGGCTATTGAAATTAATATAAACAAATGCACGCATTGCATATACTGCAATTTGTGCGACAAAATCGATACGGAAAATGTTTACAGCTAAAGACATCGAATATCGATCAGTTTTTGTAATCAACTGTATCGAAAACAAAGCTTTGCGGGTTTCAAACGGTGAATTGCTGCTCGAAAACACCGAAGAAAAAAAGACGTTGACCAAACTGCCGTTTCAGAAAATACTGGCGTTGTTTGTTATCGGACATATTACAATTACAACAGCGCTGATTGAAAATTGCACTAAAAACGGGATTCCCCTGGTTGTAATGAAACCCAATTTCAGGCCAGTGTTTTTTTTCTCGATAACCGCAGAAGCAAACTACCTTTTACGAAAACGACAGTACGAAACCTGTAAAACCGATTTACAGATTCCAAAATTACTTGTGGCAAATAAAATTCAGAACCAATTGCGTTTACTCGAAAAAACACGCCAGAAAACAGATGCCATTTCGAAAGCTAAAATACAATGCACCAATGCTTTGATGCTTATACCTGATGCTCGCGATTATGAAACAGTCATGGGATTGGAAGGGAGGATTGCCAAATCGTTTTTTACTGCCTATTTCGAACAGTTAAACTGGAATTCGCGATGCCCAAGGACTAAAATTGATCCGGTTAATGCTACACTTGATATCGGGTACACCATTTTATTCAATTACATTGAAGCCTTTGTTCGTTTGTTCGGGTTCGATCCCTACATTGGCGTCTATCACCGGCTTTGGTTCAAACGCAAATCGCTGATATGCGATTTGGTTGAACCGTTCAGGTGCCTTGTTGACCAACAGGTCCGGAAGGCATTTAACACCAACCAATGCAAAACTGATGATTTTAAACTTTTTAAAAATGAATTTGTATTGAAGCACGAAAAGAACAGTGAGTACACACGCATGTTTTACGATGTTTTAATTGAACAGAAATCAACTGTATTTAAATATATCAGAGATTATTACCGTTGTTTTATGCAGCAAAAACCATCAGCAGATTACCCGCAATTTTTAATTAAATAAGAAGCCAATGTTAGTTGTAAGCTACGATATTTCCAACAATAAAATTCGCGCCCGGTTTGCAAAAATGTTAATCAAACATGGCGGAATTCGGTTGCAGTACTCAGTTTTTGAAATCAATAACAGCAAGCGGGTTCAGGATATTTTGCGCGTTAAAATTGAAAGCGTTTTTGCCAGGGAGTTTGATGGCGGTGATAGTGTTTTTATATTCGAGACCGATTTACAGAAAGCAGTTAAATATGGCAATGCTATTCATCGCGATCAGGACTTAATTTTTTTCGATTAACAAAGGTTGGTGTTTATTTTTTAAACCGATAATTATAGAAAGTATGTAATCATCTGTATTTTAGTTCTTTGAAATTATTGAAATCTAAAAACAAAAATTAGGGGGGGGTAAAATTGAATGTTTATTAATTTGTAAATACCTGAAAAACAAATATATTTGAGACCATTAAAAGTTTTGAGTTTATATCGTTTTTTGAATTTCTACTATTGTAGATATATAAACGTCAATTAATGTCCACTCTGTTTATATCGTTTTTTGAATTTCTACTATTGTAGATACTATTGGATACGCACCCGGGAGGATGGTTTATATCGTTTTTTG
>CAMTWS010000103.1:0-34341 GCA_947085485.1 uncultured Prolixibacteraceae bacterium | reverse complement strand
TTATTTTAATATTTTTTAAATCACAAATCAGAATCCATATAATGGGTGTTTAACTATACAAACAAAAATATATCTTTTTAATTAATATACCGTTATAAAAGTTGATTTTTTAATTAATTTCAACAATAAATATTTCCGGGTATTTTTTTATTGTCTGATTTTATTAATTTACTTGCCCAATAAATTCCTTATTATTCTTTGTTTCTCATGATATAATAACTATTTTTAATGACATTTACTATCCTATTGCCAATCCAGTCATAACGAAGAATCTTTTTTGCTTTTATCTGAAAACGGTGAAATAATTTTTAATTTAGTGGAAGAATTATAAAAATGATTGACAAATTTTTAGAGAATATCAGTGCCAAACAACTTTTCGAACCCCATCAGAAAGTTTTACTTGCAGTTAGCGGCGGAATCGACAGCATGGTAATGCTTTACCTCTTCGAAAAATCGGGATTCGACTACGGAATTGTACATTGCAATTTCCAACTGCGTGGCGATGAATCTGACGGCGATGAGGAATTTGTAAAAAGGCAGGTTTCAATTCACGGCGTCCCATCGCATTTTAAACGGTTTGATACGGACGAATATGCTCAGTTAAATGGGATTTCGATTGAAATGGCTGCCCGCGAGTTGAGGTACGAATATTTCGAAAAAATAAGGACTGAATATCAATACGATTTTATTGCAACAGCGCACCATCTCGATGATTTAATCGAAACATTTTTCTTAAATCTTACCCGAAAAACCGGAATAAAGGGATTAACCGGAATAAAAGACAAAACCGGAAGAATAATCCGCCCGGTGTTGTTTGCCAGCCGCGAAGAAATTCAAAATTATGCGGCTAAAAACTACATCGAATTCAGGGAAGATTCCACCAACAGCGAAGTGGTTTATCAACGCAACTTTTTGCGACACAGGATTTTGCCTCTGTTTACAGAATTAAATCCTTCGTTTAAGAAAAATATCCTGGCAAGTATCGAAAACCTGAAAGATGCGGAAAATGTTTATTCGGGATATTTCGAAACTGAAAAAAAGTTGGTTACTGAAATTGCCACAGATTCACTGATTATTGATATTGAAAAACTAATAAAATCGGCGCACCCAAAATTGTTACTTCTCGAAATTCTTACAGAATACAATTTTAATTCATCGGTTGTTGACGAGGTTTTTCAAAGTCTCCATGGTGAACCCGGAAAACAGTTCTATTCGAAAACCCACCGGCTGGTGAAGGATCGCGAAAAGTTTTTTATTATGCCCGTTGAAGAAAAGCAGAATAAGATTTATTACATCGAAGCAGATGACATTGAATTATTTGCACCATTTTATATAAGTGTCGAAAAACTTCCGGCTAAAGATTTCAAAATCAGAAAAGAGCAAAGCATTGCCTGCCTCGATTTGGACAAACTTGAATTTCCGCTGCTTATTCGAAAATGGCAGGAAGGCGATTACTTTCAGCCTTTGGGAATGAATGGGTTTAAAAAACTAAGCGACTTCTTTATCGACGAAAAAGTACCTGTTCACCAAAAGCAGAATACATGGCTGCTTTGCAGCGGCGAAAAAATTGTTTGGGTCATGGGCATGCGTATCGACAACCGGTATAAAATCACATTTCAAACAAAAAAAGTGATCAAATTAGAAATCAATAATTTGAATACGGGTGTATATGATTTTTCGGTAAATATGAATAAATGAACCTGTTTTCTGCTATAATTTTACTAATATTCAAAGATTGTAAATCGCCTATAGAGGAATGAAACTTTTTGTATAAAATGAAAGGACTAATATTTAAACTGATTGTAACCCTTTGTCTTGCTTTTTTATACCAAAGTTCAGCAGCTCAGCAACACAGTTTCGAAAAAATTCCAACCGAGGAAGGTGAAGTAAATTTAAGCGTAAGACAGATAATTCAGGATCACAATGGTTTTTTATGGATTGCAACTTTTAGCGGTTTGTACAAATACGAGGGCGATGAATACATTTTAAAACATGATTTTATTAACGACGAGCAAATAAATTCAGATGTAACTGCTCTTTTGCTTGATCCGGAAAACAATATCTGGATTGGAACCAATAATGGATTGTCGAAATATAATCCGGTAACCGAAAAAATTATTACATATTTCAATGACAATAAAAATTCAGGTTCAATTGGAAGCGATAAAATCAGATCGCTTGGATTGGACAAAACAGGACGTATTTTAATAGGAACTTTTAATTCGGGAATTTATTTTTACAATTCAGTTTCCGATAATTTTACAAGAATTGATTTTAGTAATTCAAATGTTCAATCTCCCCTGCATATAAAAACTATTTTGCCAGATGAAAACGGAACAATATGGATTGGAACTTTAAATGACGGATTATACTGCTTTACTTTATCAGGAAATAAAGCAGATTCGGTATGTAATTTCAGAAGTGAAAATCAGATTCATAATTTATCCAACAACCATGTGTATTGTATTTACAAGGATATAGACGGTACAATTGTCGCTGGTACCAAAGATGGATTAAACATTTATAATCCGTTGATTAATGAATTTTCAAGGATAGAATCAAAAGTTTTCAGCAACTTTAGTTTAACCAATTTTTTTCGTTGCATTTTTAGGGATAACAGTGGAAAATTATGGATTGGTACCTGGGGTGGTATAATCATTTGCAATAAATTTTCCGATTTGCAGCAAAATCAGTTCGAGTTACTTACCCACAAAAGTAACATCGCACACTCGGTTTCAAGCGAACAAATTATGGATGTTTTTCAGGATAATTCAGGGACGATTTGGATTGGAACCGAGGATGGCCTGAATAAATTTGATCCCTATCAGAATCAATTTCAACCTTTGGTTGGGGACCTGATAAATGGATTAAAAGAACAAACTGCAACCGCTTTTTGTGAATGGAATGGAGGTATCCTGATTTTAACCTTAACCGATGGTATTCTTTTTATAAAGGATAATAAGATAGACCGGATTTTTGAAAAACAGTTGTCAGCTCTTGTTAACGAGAAATTATATTCGATTTTAACAGATTCAAAAGGAAATATTTGGTTAGGTAGTTACAGCGGACAATTAATTAAAATAAGCAGTGTCAACCAATCAGTCGCTACCTATAAACATTCGGGTGAAAACATCCCTGTTTATTCAATTTCTGAATCGGGTAACGGATTGTTGTTAATTGGTACAGGTGGTGGCGGACTTAAATATTTTAATACTAAAACTGAAATATTTTCAAGCGACAACAGCATTCCTGCTAATGGTACAATTAATGATATTCATATCGACAAGGAAAAAAATTTGTGGGTGGCAACTCCCGTCGGAATTTTCAGAAAGGCCGCAGGAAAAAATGAATTCGAATACTATTTGCCAGATAATCCCGAAAAAGTACTGAATCCGAATATTTTTCTGGATATTGCTGAAAATGAAAAAGGAGAAATTATTTTAGGTGGCAGAAACGGACTTTATATCTACGAAAAATCATCAAATACATTTAAAACTAAAACTTTTAAAAATTCTTCGCCACTCTGGATTACAAATATTCAAATCGATTCGGAACAGAATATTTGGTTTAATTTGAATTTTAACCGAATTGCAAAGTGGGATATCAAAACAAACGAATTTCGGATTTTTTCTGTTAATAATGGTATTCGTACAAGTCCTTATAACCGCAGAGGTTTTTTTATCGACAGTAACAATGAGCTTTATATAAGTGGTTTTGATAATATTTTCAAATTTAATACCTCAAAACTGATAATTAATAAATTTTCACCAAAGCCGGTTTTTACAAGTCTTGTAATAAATAACACCGAGGTTCATGCCGGTACTGAATTAAACAAACAGGTTATCCTGGATTCAAATATTGATTCTCAGAAAAAAGTTGTATTTAATAACCGAAACAAGGATTTTACACTCTCATTTACATCGACATCTTACTTAAATAACAAGGCAAATAAATACAGGTACAGGCTTCATGGTTATGATACCGAATGGTTTGAGGGGAATAATAAATCGGCTCATTATACAAACCTCAATCCGGGCAAATATACTTTTGAAGTGTATTCTGCAAACAACGATGGTTTATGGAGCGAAAGTTCGGCAATACTCGAAATCAGAATAAAACCATCGCCATTTTTCAGTATCTGGGCAATAATTCTATACATAATTGCTGCAACTGTTTCAGCTTTTCAAATCAGAAAAATTATCAATGCACGTGTTCAATTAAGAAGGGAACTGCTTATTGAACGGGTAAAACGCGACAAGGAAGAAAAATTTCACCAGGAAAGACTTCGATTTTATACCAATATTTCCCACGAGTTACGAACTCCGTTAACACTGATTTTAGGCCCTATTAAGCAACTAATTGCCGGTGAAACTGAGGGAACAAAAAATTCGCGGTTGCATAAGTTGATTCTGAATAATTCGCAACGGTTATTAACATTGGTTAATCAACTGTTAGATTTTCGAAAATCAATTTACGAGGGTATGAAACTGAAGGCCACTTTTTCGAATATTGTTGAAACTATTGAATCAAATATCGATGCATTTGGTTTTATGGCAAGAGAAAAGTCGATCATTGTTAGGTTCTCTCCTGAAAATCATGAAGTAAATGGTTGGTTTGATCAGGAAAAACTGGATATTATTCTTTTTAATATTTTATCGAATGCCTTTAAATACACACCAGAAAATGGTTTTATTGAAATTGAACTGAAAGAAGAAAACCAATCTGTTGATTTTTCGCAGCCACACGTTAAAATTGTTATTGCAAACAGCGGAAAGGGTATTCCAAAAAATTTACACGAAAAAGTTTTTGAACGTTTTTACCAGGTTATCGACGATGAAAAGGCCATAAATACTGGCACCGGAATCGGTCTTTCGCTGGTGAAATCACTGGTAGAGCTACATCATGGTAAAATTACCCTTGAAAGTGAAATTGATAAGTTAACCTGTTTTAGCATTTATTTGCCCATTAAAAGGGAAGCTTACAGTGATGAAGAGGTTTTCGATTTTAAAAGGGATGCCGATCGCAGAACAAAAGAACTTGTGGATAATCTGAAACAAAAAATCAATTCTTCTATCTCAAATGAAAATGGAAGTGATGTCCGGAAGTTATTGATTGTAGAAGATAACAGTGAACTCAGGTTGTTTTTAGCTGATTATCTTTCAGAAAGTTATCAGGTGCTCGACACCAATAATGGAACTGAAGCCCTGAAAATATGTGAATCAGAAAACCCCGATTTGATTATTTCGGATGTTATGATGGAAAATATGGATGGACTTGAATTCTGTCGAAATGTAAAATCCAACCCCGAAATCAGTCATATCCCGGTTATTCTGATGACCGCTCTGGCTTCAGTTGAAAATAAACTAACCGGTTATAAAGTTGGAGCCGACGATTATATTACAAAACCATTCGAGCCTGAATTGCTGAAAATCAGGGTCAGAAATATTCTTCGAAACATTGAAATAGCCAAAACTGGTTTCAGAAATAATTTAAATGTTTCGGCCAGGGAGTTAACCATTTCAAAAATCGATGAGGATTTTATGCAACAGGTTGTTGGGTTACTTGAAAGAAATATTGACAATCCCGATTTTGATATTGATAGTTTTAGCAGAAATATTGGGGTAAGTTCATCGCAACTTTACCGTAAAATTAAAAGCATCACCGGACTTTCGCCAAACGAATTTATTCGCACTTACAGGTTAAAAAAAGCAGCACATCTGATTATGGAATCAAATCTTAATATATCTGAAATAGCATATAAAGTTGGTTTTAACGATGCCCTGTATTTCAGTAAATGTTTCAAAAAACAGTTTGGAACCACACCAAGCACGTATTCAGTAAATTAAATATTTTCTCTTTCTGCTGTAATTTTTTCTGATTGGTTGAAAAATCCATATATCAGATTGAATTTTCCATATCAATTTTTTAACACTTATTTACATTTACCCTAAGAAAACTAATAGTAAAACTATGCTAATGAACTATTCAAAAATCTTAACAAATTATTTTTTAACTTCCAAAGAGAATTCACTTAAATTAATTTTTCTAAAAACTTATTTTATGAAGCATTATTTCAAACTAACACTATGTGTTATGGTATTGCTGTTTTCGGCTGTTAACAGCTGGGCACAGCAACGAACCATCAGTGGTTCAGTTACCGACCAGGAAGGCATTGCACTTCCGGGGGTAACAATTGTTGAAAAGGGAACAATGAATGGTACAGTTACCAATGCGGATGGTAAATATACCATTGATGTTTCGCAGGGTGCGCAGACTTTGGTGTTTTCATTTGTTGGTATGAAACCCCAGGAAATTGCACTCGGTAATTCCAATACTTATAATGTATCTCTTGAGCAGGAAACCATTGGCCTCGATGAGGTAGTTGCTATTGGATATGGTACTGCAAAGAAAAGAGATGTTACCGGATCGGTTGGTTCTGTTAAGGCAGAATTAATTACACGAACCAATCCGGTTCATCCGGCAAGCGCTTTACAAGGCCAGGTTGCCGGTGTTAATGTTAAAAAAATAAACTCACGTCCGGGCAGTGATTATACGATAGATATTCGCGGCGTGCATTCTATCAGTTACAGCAGCGAACCGTTGGTAGTTATTGATGGTGTGATGGGGGGAAAACTGAACACTTTAAATCCCAGCGATATTGAAACAATGGATGTTTTAAAAGATGCTTCTGCTACCGCTATATACGGTGCACGTGGTGCCAATGGAGTTATCATAGTCACTACAAAGAAAGGAATATCGGGGAAAACCAAAGTTACCTACGACGGATATGTTGGTGTAAAAGTTCCTCAATTGCCTGATTTAATGACTGCACAGGAATTTTATCATGCATACAACGATGTGGTGAAAGCCGAAAATCCCAGTGCAAACATTATCTGGACTGCGGCGCAACAGGAAAATGTTGATGCCGGTAGGACAGTCAACTGGGTTGACGAGGTTACCGATCCATCGGCTCAAACAAGCCATGTAATTTCCCTTTCAGGTGGCAATGAAAATACAACACATTATTTTTCCACGGGTTATTTAAATGAAAAAGGAAACTTGCTTTATACAGGTTATGAAAGGTTTAATCTAAAAGGAAGCATTGACAGTAAATTAAACGATGTTGTTAAAGTAGGTTTTAACACCTATTATACTTTTAGCATCAGAAACCTTGGATCGAATGAAGCATTAAGAAGTTCCTATCGTGCTCGCCCAACCGGAACAATTTTTTACGATGACCTTACAAATCCAACGGAGACAAATGACCGAAATGTAAATGGTTATGCATATTGGATGGGAATTAAAGATACACAAATACAGAACCCTATTCTGGAAGTTCAGGATGAAAGTATGGATGATGAAACACGTGTTTCCAGCTTTTTAGGAAACGGTTACGTGGAATTGGAACCGATCAAGGGGCTGACATTCAAATCATCTTTGTCTGCATCGGCGTTTAGCAGTCGCAGGGGGGAATATCGCGGAGCAGATACAAAAAACAGGATAAACCGTTTGGCCAGTGCCGCTTACCAAACCAATTTAAACAGTTCTTATACCTGGGATAATATATTAAATTATAAACTAACCACAGGTTCGCATATTTTGAATTTAACTGCAGCACAGAGCGCACTTAAGGAACGTTTCGAATCATCAGGGATTCAGGTTGAAAATTTGCCTTACAACTCCAGCTTTTATGCTGTAAATACGGCATCTACAATTAATGGTGTAACCAGCAATTTGGTTGAACGTTCTATCCTGTCTTTTATGGGACGTGCCAATTACAGTTATAACGATAAGTATTTGCTGACCGTGACAGGACGTTATGATGGTTCTTCGGTTCTTGCAGAAGGTAACAAATGGGCATTTTTCCCGTCGGTGGCTGTTGCATGGCGTGCAGGTGAAGAGGATTTTATTAAAAATATGAATCTTTTTTCCGACCTGAAACTGCGTTTAAGTTATGGCGAGGTAGGGAATGACGTTGTGCCTCCTTATAGCACACAGGCATCTTTGAGAAAAACAACATACGACTTTGATGGCACCGCTGCTTATGGTTATGCACCAAATAATATCGGGAATTCAGAATTGAAATGGGAAAACAGTTCCGAGATAAATATTGGCCTAAACCTGGGATTTGTTAAAAACAGGATTATGCTTGATCTTGAATATTATGACAAAACAACCAACGACTTAATTCAGAATGTGGCTATTCCTTCTTCTCTCGGATTTAGCTCGGTTACTGCAAATGTTGGTAAAATTATGAATCGGGGTGTGGAAGTTTCTTTAAACACAGTAAATTTTCAAACGGAGTCTTTCAGATGGACTACAAACATTAACTTTTCAAAAAACCACAACGAAATCCTGGAACTTTACGGAGGAACGGTTACCCGGGATATTGCCAATAAACTTTTTGTAGGTGAGTCGCTTTTGTCAAATTATTATTACGAGTTTGATGGAATCTGGCAACTAGACGAGAAAGAGGAAGCAGCTAAATATAAACAGGTGCCGGGTTCAGTAAAAGTAGTTGACCAAAACAACGATGGCAAAATATTAAGTTCTGCTGATGAAGCGTTGGACGACCGCGTGGTTTTAGGTAACGAATTGCCAAAATGGATGGCTGGTATCAACAATACATTTACTTACAAGGACTGGGATTTCTCTTTCTTTATTTATACCCGGCAGGGTGTACAATACCGAAACAGTTTGCTCTCAGGTACAATGGGCGAACTGGGAAGTAACCGTTATAACCATTTGAACCTGAATTACTGGACCGAAACAAACCCGACCAATGATTATTTTGGTGTTTGGCAGTCAAATCCATATCGTGAAGCCATTCAATATATGGAAGCCAATTTCTGGCGTATCTCAAACATTACATTGGGATATAATCTGCCAAAATCGTTACTTGAACGCATGAAATTTACCAATGTCAGGTTCTATGTGCAGGCAAATAACCCGTATCTGTATGTGAAAAATAAAATCATGTGGATGGATCCGGAGTTTAACTCAGGAACTTACCAGGACGACGTTTCTAATTCTACATACATTTTTGGAGTTAATCTTTCGTTCTAATCTTAATTTGTGAAACAAATAAATATAATACAATGAAAAAACATAAAATATATCATTTCATCCTGGCTGTCCTGCTTGTATTTGTGGGAGTAGGGTGTGAAGATTTCTTAAAAGAGGAATCAGTTTCAAATATTACTGCCGATTCTTATGTGATTAATGAAGCCGGGTACGAGGATCTTGTGAAGTCATGTTATCCCCTCCTGCGCGAATTTATTTTGCAGTATAACCTTGTAAACAAGGGTACGGATATTATCGGTAGTGAATGGAATAAAAAGGTTGTTGGTGATAATGCTCCATTTGATCAGTATAATGTGAATTTTAATTCCAGTACAGGTGAATTGCAAACATTTTGGAATTTATTGTACCGCGAAATTGGCCGCACCAATTCAGCCATTGAGTGGGGTGCGGACATTACCTTTGCCGATCCAGCCAGGAAGGAAGCACGTATTGGCGAAGCTAAATTTCTGCGGGCCTTAAGCTACTTCTACCTCGTGCAAACCTGGGGCGATGTGCCCATGCCGCTAACAGAAACTGTTGCTCCTACCAAAGCAATTACAAGGGTTCCTTCGGCAGAAGTTTACACCCAAATCCTGAAAGATTTAACCGAAGCTGAAGCTGCGTTACCAGTAACGGCAACTAATTATGGTCGTGTAACCAAAGGCGCTGCACAATTTTTACTGGCCCGGGTTTACCTCACAAGGGGATGGAACTTTAAAAATTCACTCGGAGGAACCAATACTGACTTTCAAACCGCCCTCGGTTGGGCTGATAAAGTAATTGCCGCTTATCCGCTTGTTCCTAAATACAATACGCTTTTCCCCAAGCGGGAAACAAATCCTTTGAAACAATATTCCGGTATGCAAAACGCAAAAAACAGCGAAGTCGTTTTTGCCATTCAATACAATACCGATATTCTTACCAATGCTAACGAAAATGCAGCCCAACCTGGAAACCATTATCATTCAATATGGCCAGGCAATGCTGAACTTGTTGGCAGTGCAGGTAGAACAAGCGATTACAACAGGCACTTATGGCAAAATATACCTCAACCTGCATTATATCGACTTTACAATCCTCAACTGGACAGCCGATATAAACATAACTTCTTGGATGTGGTTTATGCGTTAAAAGCTGTGGCCAATTATGCTTATAGTTACACAAATCCAAACCTGAAAGTAAGTTATGCTGTGGGAGATACAGTTTGTTACTGGACACCCTGGAACAAACCTGCTTCAGGTGCAGACAAAGGATTTGATGAAGGTGGAACAAAACGTTATGCTGTTACTAATCTTGAACAGCAAATTACCGGTGTTCCCGCTTCACGGCTTTCTACCACATCGCCTTCTACCTGGAAATTCTGGGAACCCAATATTGAATACGGAGATGGTTACGGCACTTTCGATTTTGCGCTGTTCCGTTCTGCCGAAGCATATCTTATTGCAGCCGAAGCAATTTTAAAAGGTGCATCGGGTGGTGCGCTGGGTGGCGCCGATGTTTATTATAACAAAGTACTCGACCGTGCCGTTGGTGTTGGAGTTGACCCGAAATGCGCCAAATTTCCTGAAGATATTACTTCACTGGAAACCGTTTCCTACAGGGCTACTCCTTCAACCATTTCTATCGATATGATTTTGGATGAAAGTGGCCGGGAATTGATGGGAGAATTCAACCGTTGGTTCGACCTGAAAAGAACTGGGAAATTAATCGAACGGGTTAAAAAGATGAATTTATGGGCTAAAAACAAAGGTAGCCTGGATGAACATCACCTTTTACGTCCAATTCCTCAGTCCGAAATCGACCGGTCAGAACCACCAATTTCACAAAACGAAGGGTATTAGTTCTCTTTTAGTTTAGTTAGTTTGATACCACAGGAAGAAGAAGTTTAATCTTCTTCTCCCTTTTTTCTGAAAGTTTATCTATTTTTAAATTTTTATACAATGACCGGAAATATAAAATACAGACACATTCCATTTGTAATACTGAGTTTACTGATTACTTCGGTTTGGGCAAATAACAATAAAACTGACTGGCCAGGTGAGATAAGTAAAGAAGGAAAAACCGAATTAAATATAGTTTCGTTTGGAGCTGTTGGCGATGGTAAAACGTTAAATACTTTGGCAATTCAAAAAGCCATTAACGAGGTGTCAATCAAAGGCGGGGGGACGATAATTGTCCCAAAAGGAAGGTTTCTCACAGGGGCAATCAGCCTTAAAACCGGTGTAATCCTTAACCTCGATTTCAATGCGGTTATTCTCGGCAGCATCGATCCTTTTGATTATATCGTGGACAATAAATTCATGAACTTCATAAATGCTGATAACGCCAGCAATATCGGAATTACAGGCGAAGGTACAATTGACGGCCGCGGACGAAAACTGGCGCTTGTTATCGATAGCCTGTTTTTTGCCGGTGTTTGGGACGATCCCGGGTACAACCACCGAAGGCATCGCCCTGGAAAGCGGCCCAAATTACTTCATTTTACACAGTCAGACCATATTATTATCGAAGGAATTACAGCGAAGAATTCGGCAAGCTGGGTACTTGATTTCGACAGGTGCAATCACCTTACAATCAACAACGTTACCGTTGACAGCGACGATTACTGGAACAACGATGGAATAGATATTGGCGATTGCCGCAATGTGAAAATAACGAACTGCTATGTTAATGCCGCTGACGATGGAATTTGCCTTAAATCGCATCATGCCGGTTATTTAAACGACAGTATTTACATTGCCAACTGCACAGTACGTTCCAGTGCCAGCGCCATTAAATTTGGAACTGCTTCTGTTGGTGGTTTCAGAAATGTAAAAATTGAAAACATTAATATTTTTGACACCTTTCGTTCCGCTATCGCCCTGGAATCGGTTGATGGTGGAATCCTGGAGAATATCGAAATTTCCGACATTACTGCAAACAATACCGGAAATGCAATCTTTATTAAACTGGGTCACCGAAATTCTGAAGGCAAAGTAGGAACGCTCAAAAATGTGAGTATCAAAAACATGGTTGTTCAGGTACCTTTTGGTGCGCCCGATTTGAAATACGAAATTCGAGGTCCCGAATTGCCCTTCTTCCACAATACTTTCCCGGCATCCATTACCGGGCTGCCTGGTCATTATGTAGAAAATGTGACTCTCGAAAATATCCGGATTATTTATCCCGGACGCGCCAATAACGGTTACGCCCACCTGCCGGCACACCGGCTAAAAGATGTTCCTGAAAATGAATCTCAATACCCCGAGTTCAGTATGTTTGGTGAACTTCCGTCGTGGGGTTTTTATGTCCGTCATGTAAAAGGGCTGTCCATGAAAAACATTAACCTAAAAGTTTTGGAATACGATTTCCGTCCTGCTTTTGTTTTTGATGATGTTAAAGATTTATATTTAAACAGGATAAAAATAGAAGATGAGAAGAAGAACGAGCCGGTGATTTTACGTAATGTGCTGAATATTAAAACTGATTTGGAGCAGGGAAACATAAAAACTGTTGATTAATCTTATAAGTATTTATAAAATCAATAAAAATGAAAATTTTACTTGCCAGTATTTTATTTGTATTAATTACTTTTTCAGAAGCTGATGCTCAATCCATGTGATTGACTGAGTTGAAATCGCCAATCCTTTTTCAGGGAAGTGAAAAAACCGCTTATCGCGATCCGGCTGTTTTATTTGCTGAAGGAAAATTTCATCTGTTTTTTACTTTGGTTGAAATTGAACAGGATGGGAATATTTTTTCCTATACTGCGCAATCGAAAAGCAATGATCTTGTTCACTGGGATGCTCCCCAAAAGATTACAGCCAAAAATCAGGAATTAAACTATTGCAGTCCGGGAAATGTAATTAATTACAATGGTGAATGGATTCTGTGTTTGCAAACATATCCGAGGCCCGGTCACGCCCTGAATCATGAAGTAAGGTACGGAAATGGGAACGCACGGCTTTTTATTATGCGAAGCAAAGACCTCAAAAACTGGAGTAACCCGGAATTGTTAAAAGTTAAAGGGCCTGATATTCCTGTTTCTGAAATGGGCAGAATGATTGATCCTTATTTGCTTGAAGACAAAGACCTAAAAGGGAAATGGTGGTGTTTTTATAAGCAAAATGGGGTAAGTATGTCTTATTCCTCAGATTTTGAAAACTGGACTTTTTTTGGGTACACCGAATCAGGAGAAAATGTTTGTGTGCTGGTTGAAAACGATGAATATATTTTGTTTCATTCTCCAAAAAACGGAATTGGAATTAAGAAATCAACCGATTTGAAAACGTGGGCAGATTGGGGTGAATTAAATATACTGGGGCAGGCAGGCTGGGATTGGGCAAAAGGACGAATAACTGCCGGGGCAGTTATCGAACTGGAAAATAATCCGGTAGCCAGGTACCTGATGTTTTTTCATGGGTCGGGACCGCTGACTGAAGAGGAAGGTGATTTTGATAAAAATGCCTCTATTGGAATTGCTTGGAGCAACGATTTAATCAACTGGAATTGGCCAGGGAAATTTAAAAAACAAGAATGATAATGCTACTTTCGGTAATATTGTTTTCGGGAAATCCTGTTGTAAATCATATTAATTGCAGAAGCAAGGTTTTTACGAATTTCGGTGAAATAAGGTACACCCTCAATATCGGAAGTGAAGATTTATTCTAAAACAAAAAAAATAATATGATTTAAAATGAAACAAAAAGGATTTATTACGCTATTACTTTTGATTAGCTGCTGTTTTTTAATTACGGAAGCTCAGCAAAAACCAACACTGGTTGACCTTGTTTTTCCGCAACTCGATACCGAAAATTCGCGATGGATTTTCTTCTCATCGGCTTGTCGTCCGTTTGGAATGGTCAACCTCAGTCCCGATACCAATGCCGATGCCGACTGGGGTTCGGGTTACCGTTACGAGCGCGATTCCATTAAATTTTTCAGCCACATTCATGGCTGGCAGTTGTCCGGCGTTCCTGTGCTGCCGGTAAATGGTGAATTTCAGGGGCATCTGGGTTCAAAAATTTACGGCTCAAAATATTCGCACAGCAAAGAAACTGTGAAACCCGGTTATCATTCGGTTTTTCTTGAAAAGTATGGAATCAGGGCCGAACTCACTTCTACAATCCGTGCGGGTTTTCACCGTTACACTTTTCCTGCGGCAACCGAAAGCTACATTCTACTCGATTTGGGAACGGTTCTCGGTCCGAGTGGCACTGTAAAAGCATTTGTCAGAAAAATAAGCAATACTGAAATTCAGGGTTACGCGGTAATGGATAAAACAACCCGCCGTCCAAAGGAACTGATGGTGTTTTTCAATATTCAACTTGACACACCATTTGAAAATATGCAGGCCTGGAAAGAGGGAAAACTACTTGGTTCTGTCAGCGAATATGAAGGCAGCAAAGGTGGTATTTACCTGAAATTCAATACAGAAAAAGAAAAAAAGGTACTGATGAAAGTGGGTATTTCGTACGTGAGCGAAGAACAGGCGCGGCTGAATTCGCTAACAGAGTTGCCGCACTGGGACTTCGATAAAGTGGTGAAAGAATCATCCGATGAATGGAATAGTCAACTCAGCCGCATTGAAATTGAAGGTGGAACTTTGGAACAACAGCGCCGCTTTTATACCGACTTATGGCATGCATTGCTTGGCCGGCGCATCATCAGCGATGTAAACGGTAAATACTGCGACATGACCGGAGCAGAACGCCGGATTGGACAAATTCCGCTGGATAAAAACGGGAAGCCTTTGTTCAATCACCACAATTCCGATTCGTTTTGGGGCGCCCAGTGGACCATTTCCACACTTTGGGGATTGGTTTATCCTGAAATTACCAGCGATTTTGTGAATTCAATGTTGATAATGTACAATGATGGCGGGCTGATTCCGCGAGGTCCGGCAGGCGGAAACTACACCGCGGTAATGACGGGTGCTTCGTCAACGCCTTTTATTGTTGGCGCTTACATGAAAGGAATCCGCACTTTTGATATTGAAAAGGCTTACGAAGGCATGAAGAAAAACCACATGCCCGGCGGAATGATGGGAAAAGCCGGCTACGAGCACAACTCAGCCATTGGCGGAGGAATAGAATATTATATTGAAAACGGTTATGTTCCTTACCCGCTGTTGCCAAAAGTTGGATTTCACCAGGAAGGTGCGGCGCAAACACTGGAATATGCATCGCAGGACTGGTGTCTGGCCCAGTTGGCAAAACAACTTGGAAAAGAGGCTGATTACGAATATTTTATGAAACGTTCAAACAACTGGAAAAATCTTTATGATGCCCAAACAGGCTGGATTCGGCCAAAAAATAAGGAAGGAAAGTGGAAAGAACCATTTGACCCGTACCAGTACCAGAATGGATTTGTTGAAGCAAACGGGGCGCAAACTACCTGGTTTGTTCCTCACAATTTACCCGGTTTGGCTGAAATGATGGGAGGAAATGAAAAAGCTGCGGCCAAACTGGATGAAAGTTTCAGAACTGCAGAAAAGCTTGGTTTTACTTCGGGAAACTCACATTCCCAGGAATTACACCCTGAATACAGAAGAATCCCGATCAATTACGGAAACCAGCCATCCATTCAAACCGCCTTTGTTTTCAACCATATCGGTCATCCGTGGCTTACGCAATACTGGTCCAGGCAGGTTGTTGATAAAGCATTCAGCGCTCTTACAACCGACCGCGGTTTCAATGGCGACGAAGACCAGGGTTTAATGGGGTCGCTTTCGGTGCTGATGAAAATCGGGCTTTTCGAAATGAATTCGGGTTCCGAAATCAATCCGGTGGTAGAAATCGGCAGCCCCATTTTCAACAAAATAACAATTCACCTCAACAACAACTTTTATTCAGGAAAAACCTTCGAAATAGAAGTGAAAAACAACAGCCCGGAAAACGTTTACATTCAGCGGGCAGAGTTTAACGGAAAGCCACAGAAAAATCAATGGCTTTTGCACAAAGACATTGTTTCGGGAGGAAAACTTGTACTTGAAATGGGCAATGCACCTGTAAAAAACTGAAATCTAATTTATTATGCGCAGTATTCTTCACTTCTTCCAGCTACTTTTTGTTCTCACTTTTGCATCCTGCACAAAGAATACACAAACAGTTTGGCTTGACGACCTGAAAATAAAAACATTCTCGGAGGGAGTTTCTTCAGTTGAAGCCAGAAAATCAACTCCCGGAGATTCGGTCAGCATTGCCGGAGTCCATTTCGACCGCGGAATAATTGTTCCGGCCACAAGTGTGATTTCGTTTCAACTCAGCGGAAATGCATTAAAATTTGTGGCCTCTGTTGGAATTGACGATAAATCGGTTAGAAATGAACCGGTTAAATTTTATGTTTTAGGCGACCGGAAAATACTTTTCGAAAGCCCGGAAATGAAAGCCGGTGATTTGCCGCAAAAAGTTGAAATAAACCTGAAAGACATAAAACGACTTGGACTTCTGGAAACAGGCAAAAAAATTGAACACAACGGAACACGCGGTTTTTGGGCAAATGCAAGGTTTGAAATGATAGAAAATACGTTGCCCGAACAAATTCCGAACTCCGGCGAAAAATATATCCTTACTCCAAAACCTGTAAAAGAACCAAAAATCAATTCTGCCAAAGTTTTCGGAGCAACTCCCGGAAATCCGTTTTTATATACGATTGCGGCATCAGGCGAACGGCCAATGCAGTTTTCAGCAGAAAATTTACCTGAAGGTTTGGCTCTGGACGCAAACACCGGGATTATTACCGGAAAAGTGTCGAAACGGGGAAGTTATCATGTAACTCTAAACGCAGAAAACAAATTTGGGAAAACCAGTAAAAACCTGAAAATTGTGATTGGCGATAGCATTGCATTAACTCCTGCCATCGGTTGGAATGGATGGAATTCCTGGGCCAGAAACATCGATCAGGAAAAAGTGGTTGCATCGGCAAACGCTATGATTGATATGGGTTTAATCAATCACGGCTGGACCTACATTAATATTGACGACGCATGGCAGGGAAAGCGCGGCGGAAAATACAATGCGATTCAACCCAACGAAAAATTCCCCGATTTTAAGGGAATGATTGACCAGATTCATTCAAAAGGTTTGAAAACAGGCATTTATTCAACGCCCTGGATTACAAGTTATGCAGGCTATTGCGGCGGATCTTCAGATTTTGAGGATGGCGCTTTCCCTGATTCCCTTGTTACAAATAAACGTGCCCACCGGAGAATCGGAAAATATACTTTCGAGGAAAATGATGCCCGGCAGTTTGCCGAATGGGGAATTGATTACCTCAAATACGACTGGCGGATTGAACTTTCTTCAGCCGAAAAAATGTCGACTGCATTAAAAAAATCGGGCAGGGATATTTTGTACAGCTTATCAAATTCAGCTCCATTTGATTTTGCGGCAGATTGGGCCAGAGTTGCAAACGTATGGCGCACTGGTCCGGATATTCGCGATAGTTGGCTAAGTCTTTACATTTCAGCTTTTACCATCGACAAATGGGCGCCGTTTGCAGGACCTGGCCACTGGAACGACCCCGATATGCTGATTGTAGGAAACGTAACTACCGGAACCGATTTGCATCCCACCCGGCTCACTCCCGATGAACAATACAGCCATGTGAGTTTATTCAGCCTGCTTTCTGCGCCTTTACTTATTGGTTGCCCCATTGAGCAACTTGATGATTTTACACTTGGTTTGCTCACCAATGACGAAGTGATTGAAATTAACCAGGATCCGCTGGAAAAACCCGGAAGATTGGTTGCCGAAGAAAACGGTATTCAAACCTGGCTCAAAACGCTTGAAGACGGCTCGGTTGCAGTTGGACTTTTTAATACAGCAAATTACGGTGAAACACCGCAATCCTTCTTCCGTTGGGGTGATGAGAGTTCAACACCGTTTACTTTTGAGTTCAGCAAAGTTGGAATGAGCGAAAAATGGAAGTTACGCGATGTATGGCGGCAAAAGGATTTGGGAGAATTTGAGGGTTCACTTACCACTGAAATCCCGCATCATGGAGTTGTTTTTCTGAAAATGGTAAAATCTGAATAATGAAAAATTCAATTAAATATTTCATTCTTGCTGCAACCATTTCAGTATTTTACTCTTGTAAAGAGAATACTTCAAAACTTTGGCTTGATGATTTAAAGCTTGAATCGTTTGCCCAGGGAATCCGTCCGTTTAAAACAAAAACCAATTACCGTAACGATACCATCAGCATTAACGGAATTCATTTCCAAAGAGGTGTTGGTGGAATTACACCAAGTATTTTTTCGTTCGATATAAATGGGAATGCCCGCCGCTTTACTGCCGAAGTTGGAGTTGACGATTCGGCAAATACCCAAATCCCGCTGAAATTTTATGTAATTGGCGACAGAAAAATTTTGTTTGAAAGCGGTGAAATGAAGGTTGGTGATGCAGCTAAAAAAATTGATGTTGATTTAACCGGAATTCAGCGGCTCGGGCTTTTGGTAATCGATTCTGTTGGAGGAGTGGGAAACAAAAGAACTTATTGCAATTGGGCAAATGCGCAGTTTGAAATGTTAACCGACAGCCTTCCGACAGAAATTCCAAATTCCGGTGAAAAATATATTCTAACTCCGAAACCACCCCAGGAACCAGTTATCAATTCTGCCGGACTTACTACTAATTCTCATACCGGCATTATTTCGGGCAAAGTAAACCAACCCGGAAAATATGTTGTGACATTAAAAGCAAAAAATGAATTTGGCGAAGCTCAAAAAGAACTTACAATAAAAATTGGTGATACAATTGCTTTAACTCCGCCAATAGGCTGGAATGGCTGGAACTCCTGGGAAAGCAAAATCGACAGGGAGAAAGTAATTGCTTCTGCTGAGGCAATGGTAAAATCCGGATTAATCAATTACGGCTGGACCTATATCAACATTGACGACACATGGCAGGGAGTGCGTGGTGGAAAACTGAACGCGCTGCAACCCAATGAAAAATTTCCTGATATTAAAGGAATGGTGGATACCATTCATTCTCTCGGGTTAAAAGCCGGACTTTACTCAACGCCATATATCTCAACTTATGCAAGTCATGTGGGCGGATCTTCTGATTATTCAAACGGCGGCGAAACCCATGAATTGATAAAACCCGACAAACAACCTTTTATGCGAATTGGGAAATACCGGTTTGAAGAAAACGATGCTTTGCAAATGGCTGAATGGGGATTCGACTTTCTGAAATACGACTGGCGGATTGATGTGAACTCAACGGAACGGATGTCGGAGGCATTGAAAAATTCGGGCAGGGATATCGTTTTCAGTATTTCAAATAATGCACCTTTCGCGAAAGCAGCCGATTGGGCACGCCTGACAAATATGTGGCGAACAGGCCCCGATATTAAAGACAACTGGAACAGCTTATATACACTGGCTTTTACCATTGATAAATGGGCAGAATTTGCCGGTCCAGGCCACTGGAACGACCCCGATATGATGATTATAGGAAATGTAACCATCGGGCAGGAAATGCACCCTACCCGGCTAACTCCCGATGAACAATACAGTCATATCAGCCTCTTCAGCCTGTTAGCAGCTCCGCTTCTCATTGGCTGCCCCATTGAGCAATTGGATGATTTTACTCTTGGCCTTCTTACCAACAATGAAGTAATTGAAATCAACCAGGATCCGCTTGGCAAACCGGGCCGGTTGACTAACGATATAAACGGAGTGCAGATTTGGACAAAACCGCTTTCCGATGGCTCAGTTGCAGTCGGGTTGTTTAACGTTGACAATTTCGGCAAAACACCTGAATCATTTTTCAGGTGGGGCGACGAAACAGACAAAGCCTTTGACTTTGATTTTGAAACAGCCGGATTTAATGGAAAATGGAGAATTCGTGATGTCTGGCGACAAAAGGATTTGGGAGAATTTGAAGATTCATTTGCAACAGAAATTCCTTTTCACGGAGTGGTTTTATTACGTTTATTTCCTGTAAAATGAATTGAAGATAAGTAATAAAATATGTGCTGATTTTAAATGAGAACAATTTATCTGATACTGTTTTTTCCGATTTTACTTTTCACTGCAGGCAATACTTTTGCTCAGTCATACGATAATTTTTACACCTATTATACTCATTTGAATTATAATGAGTCGTGGGAAAAATACAGCCGTACCGGAGAATACAGTGATTTGGTTATTGTCTTGAATTCAGGCAAACTTGTGTTTGGCAGAGGTACAAGTTATTTACCGGTTTGGGAAATAAATGGCAGTAGTTACCCATTCCCGGAAATCATAAATCGAAAAGGAGATGGCTCCGAAAAAATGCCCGATAAAAATAACAGGTTTAGCCATGTTCGCCTGATTGAAGAATCCGCAAAAAAAATACTGGTTCACTGGCGTTATCTTCCTGAATTTTCGTGGGATGAAAACCAGTTCAAAATTAAGGATGTAAAACAATCGGATTTTGTGGATGAGTATTTTACCATTCTTAAGGATGGTTTAATTGAACGCAAAATTTACAGGGCAACCCAAAAAATTGAAGACTGGATGTCGCCGGGAAAAACAATTGTTCAGAGGCTTCAAACAGACATGAACGGATTGAAAGTACTTGAAACTAAAATACCGGAAAAAGAAAACATTGCAAACAATCCACATCAGCATAAGCCAAAAATAACAGGCGACACACTGAATCCAATTTTGAAAATCAGTTTTAATGAAGGTAAAGGTCATTTGGTGCATGAAGAAATTTCGAAGCGTGATTTTATAGTTTTAGGGATTGATTTGCTTTGGCGAAAAGGAGTATCCGGAACCTGCATCGAACTAGACGGGTATAACAATGGAGTGAATATTCCTGAAGAATATGTGCCGGATCTGACAAAAGGATTTATTGCAGAAGCGTGGGTGACACTGGGTGCATATCCCTGGACCAATACAACGGTTTTTGACGGGGGAATCTGGCAACTTGGTATCGATGCAGATGGTTACCCTTTTGTGAATATGGACAGAATATCCTGCAGGTCGGTCCGGAAACTTGAATTATATCAATGGGTTCAACTGGCATTTGAATTTAACCCGGAGTTAAAGAACATTAAACTGTACATTAATGGTGAGCTTAACCAGGAAGTTCAGGTTGAAGTAACGGCGATTCCTCCTTCTGATTTACTGGTTGGATTGAACCGTATGCCCAAAGTTGCATACCGGATGATACGGCCCAAATCAAATTTTCCCATTATTACCGGTATTGAAGGATTGCTCGATGAGGTCAGAATATATCAGATTCGGGGAGATAAAAACAAAACCGTATCCTTATCTTATTCCACATTCAAAAACAAATTAATTGATTCCGTAAGTGAAATCCAACCATACAGGTTACCGCAGTTTGCGCCTTTTGATACGTTTGGTGCAAAGTATGTTAACCTGAAAATGGTTGATCGGTGGGATAACTTGTGGAGAGTTGGTGATTATCCTGATGTTGTGGTGGGGTTCGACAAACTTCCCGGTCATTTTGTGTTTTGGCGGGGACTAAGTTATATCCCGGCTCTTGCAAACGATAAAGGAATCTGGCTGTCGAATGAGTTTAATGAAACGTGGAATCGAACGGGTGGAGTTGGCTGTATGGAACCCATGTCGGACAAACTGGGATTTTACAATTATGTGAGCATTGTTGAGTCGGGCCCCGCCAGAGTAATTGTACACTGGAGATATCCGTTGATTGATGTTAACCAGGTTTTTGCCAATTATAACCCCGAAACCAGGTGGAGTGACTGGAGTGACTGGTACTATATTATTTATCCTGACGGAATTGCAGCCAAACGGCTTCGGTGCTGGCACGACTGGTCGAGTTCGCACGAGTGGCAGGAATCTATGATTATATCAACCGGTATTCAACCGGAGGAAACGGTAGAAAAGGCTACTATGCTTCAGGCTGCAAAGCTCGATGGTACAGAAAAAACGGGCGATTGTTCTGTGGGCTACCCGGCCGATGGTTTTGATTTAAAAGGATATGCGGTTCATGTGATTGATTTAAAAGGAAAACTAAATTCGGTACTGGTTGGCGATATTCAAAAAAACAGCCTGTACACCGGCGAAACCACAGACTACTCTATCTTTCCTTACTGGAATCACTGGCCTTCTGCCCAGATTATGAGCGATGGAAGAAAAGCCATTCATTCAGACCGTCTGTCCCATTTTTCTTCCACCGGAAGCATTATTGTACCAACCGTAAATGCATCGAAAGGAGACGCTCCGTTTGAAGAAAAAATCATGCTGGAAGGGCTTGCAGAAGGAAGTGCGGCAGATCAGGTGCAACTTGCCAAATCGTGGATGCAACCTGCAAAAATCCTTAACCTGAAAGGCGCAACAGGCGGAAATTACCTGGCAGAAGAAAGATGCTGGACAATTCAGAGTGAAGGAAACAGCAAAATTTCGTTTGTTTTGGCCGCTTCTGATGAAAATCCGGTGGTTAATCCTGCCTTTACAGTTTCAGACTGGTTGGGTAGCGAAAAAGTGAAACTCAGTATTAATGGCAAAACTCCTGAAGAATTCAGGGTGGGTGTTGTACGCGATAACAGGGGTAAACGAAAACTCGTTGTCTGGTGCAATTACGAAACCGGAAAGCCGGCAGAATTTATTTTTGAATCAGTAAAACCATGAACAATTTATCACATCTTAAAAATAAACACGGAAGTTATTTCCTGAAATTAAAGATAACCGCAACACTTATCTTTTTAATTCCATTGATACTTTCAGCGAAAACTGGTGATCTGAAAAAGAATTTCAAAGAGCCGCCGGCACATTATTCCATTCTTCCATTCTGGTTGTGGAACGGTACGTTAGAAAAGGACAAGCTTTTATGGCAATTGAATCAGTTTAAGGAAAATGGAATCGACGGGGCTTTTATGCACGCACGCGCCGGAATTGAGAGCAGCGAAACACCTTATTTCTCCAAAGGCTGGTGGGATGCCATGGATGTAACAATTGACTGGGCTGCCAATAACAATTTTTTTGCTTATCTCTACGATGAAGATAAATGGCCCAGCGGCAGCGCAGGAGGAAGAACATTACAAAAAAACTATAACGAATTCATCAAAAAAGGGCTTCGTTACCGCACAATGGAAATATATGGCCCGCACAAAATAAATATCACTGAAGAGGGAAACATCATCGGAATATTTGCAGCCCAAATAATTGGAGAAGGGACAATCGAGGCATCCACCATTGCAGATATTACCAGCCTGAACGGTAAAACCTGGGATGTACCTGTTGGAAAATGGGCGATAATTTCCTTTGTTCAGTTTAACGATCCACAGGAGCAGATTGATTATCTCGATAAAAATGCTGTTCAGGCATTTATTGATGTTACCCATGAAGAATATTACAAACGCTACGGCAAATATTTTGGAAATGTAATTCCCGGGGTGTTTTTCGATGAAATTTTTGCCAGTTCAAAACAAAAAAGCAGTCTTGTATGGACCGATGATTTTCCATCTCAGTTCGAAAAAACAAAAGGTTATGATCTCCGCATGAATCTGCCACTTTTGATATATACCGAAAGTGAAACAGCCAAAGTATTCAACAACGATTATTTTGATGTTTTTTCGCAATTATATACCGATGCATGGTTTAAAACCTACGCCGATTGGTGTGAAAAACACGGCATCTGGGTAACCGGTCATACCGAAGAGGATTACGCAAATTATCTCACCCAGGGCGATTATTTCAAAACCATGGGACAATTGCAGGTTCCGGGTACCGACAATGAATATTTCAGGTACGGTTTTCCAAGAATTATTAACTGGCAGAAACCCAAACAAATCAGCTCTGTAGCTCACGTTTACGGACGAAACCGCGCTATGGTTGAAGCAATGGGAGGAGGTGGCTACATTATTCCACTCGAAGAATACCGGTATGGTTTTGGAATGCTCGGAGCATACGGCATAAATTTGTTTGTTCCCCATCTTTTTCATTATGAATTTGAAACCCCGGCAACCAAGGCCGACTGGCCTGCAAGCTGGTTCTACCGGAATCCGTACTGGAAGTATTTCAAGCTACTGGCCGATTTCGGCAAACGTATTTCCTATATGGGTGCACAGGGAAAACATGTGTGCGACATTGCAATTTTAAATCCTCTCACCTCTAAATGGGCAGATGGGTATTCTGAAAAGTTCAGTGACAAAGTGTTTGACGAACTTCAGGGTGAACTATTGAAAAATTACCGCGATTTTGACCTTATCGATCCTTCTTCACTGGAACAGGCACAGGTTACAAAAGATGGATTAAATATTAACGGTGAAAGCTATAAGGTTCTTATACTTCCCGAACTAAAAGCAGTAAGAAAGTCATCGGCAGATAAAATGGCTGAGTTTGTTAATCAGGGTGGTATGATTTTGTCCATTGCATCCATCCCTTCGTTTTCACCCGAGGACAAGGAAAAATCAGCAGCAGTGCTGAATACGATGAACAATCTTTTCGGGATTGAGCCAAACCGCGTTTACAGGCGTATTTACAACATGAACGACGCGCGGAAACAGTACTTCAATGTAAAGGAATATCCATCGGGAGGTAAGGCTGTTTTTACTCAGTACCTCTGGGAAATTCCTGATATCCTTGATAAATACATTGAACACGACATATTTGTAAAGTCTTCCACTTCAGCCGGATTAAAGTTTTACCACCGAAAAGAAGAACAAACTGATTTTTACCTATTAGTAAACGAATCGCGTGAATCAGGCCATTTTACAGTCAGTTTGAAAAACAAAGGAATCCCCGAAATATGGGATCCCGAAACCGGCGAAACCAAAGTACTCAGCAATTACATCGTACAAAATAACAGGTTGGAAGTTGGCGTCGAACTCGGTTCCTGGAAAACCATTTTCCTTGTGCTTCAACCGGGGGAACTTCAACCATTAAACGGATTGATAACAGCAACAAATCTCGAAAATCTTGAAACACAAAACACTTTAAACGGAATCCAGATAACCGGTTGGGGAAATCCTCAAACCCGACATAAAACAGAATTGATGCAGGGTGACGAAAAAGTCGAAAAAAGCTGGAATTCTGATGACAAACTGAATGAGATTACATTTGGTGATACCTGGGATTTTACCCTTACACAACATGAACTCGATTACAAATGGTCCCCGGAAATAAAAGAAAGTGAAACAGAACTGCCGGTTATGGAATTTATGTGGGAACCAGTATATACTGAGGTCATCCGGATTCCGACAAATGATAATATCTGGAAATGGGTACGGATGGCCGAAAAATTCAGTAAAAAGATTGCAGCCGAACGCCATATCAGTGGGTGGAATGCCAACAGGATAAATTATTACAATTACACAAAAAAGCTGTATTTCCCGGAAGTCTGGTTCAGAAAGAGAATTACACTTGATGAAAATCCTTTAAAAGCATCCATAGATATAACCGCGGGTAAGGAATATGAATTGTGGATAAATGGTAAAAAAGCAGGGGCAGGAGATGATTATGAATCGGCTGAGACATATGATCTGGGTTCAATTCTGCAAAAAGGGGAAAACCTGATTGAAGTTCATGTGAAAAATAGTTCTGGATTACTTGCTGAAAGTAAAATTCAAACCTCAAACGGAAAAACAATTTATCTGATAACTGATGATTCATGGGAAGCATCTACTGACCGCATTGGTTACAGTAAGGCATTTGTTATGTCCTCTCCTCCCCTTGGGAAATGGGGAAATATGAGCAAGCCCGGGGTTGCGGTTCAATCGCCGGTGAGACTTTGGTACCGTTTGGTATTGCCACCCGGAGCCCGGTATTTGATGAAACCCGGTTTATCGCAAAAATATCAGGTTTTTGTAAATCGCATTCAGCAAAAAAACAGTTTTAAAAACGGCAAAATGGCACTCACCGGATTACAGAAAGACGGAAAGGATACGCTATATTTCACATTCGAAACCAACGACCTGAAAAGTACGCTTCAGCAGCCTTTAAAAGTAATTTGCCAAACTGTTCCCTTCCAAACCGGTTTGTGGGAAAAAAGCGGATTGTGGTGGTATTCGGGGCGTGCAGTTTATAAGCAAAAAATTAATATTCCTGCCAGCTATTTCAGAGATGATGTTAAATTGAAACTTGATGCTGGTGCCGTTTATCACTTCGCTGAAATATGGATAAATGGCAAACTGGTGAAGTACTTTCCCTGGGGGCCGTTTGAAACCGATGTTACCGGGTTTGTTCATGCAGGTGAAAACGATATTTCAGTAGTTGTCAGCAATCTGCTTGCAAACAAAGCCCTGTGGGATATTCCCGATGACAACCTGAATCTTGAAAACCCGAGGTGGTGGCATCATGGAAGGCCACTGCAGGAGCCAGACAAACTGAACTCAGGAATGTTGGGACCAGTTCGGATTATTCCGTTGCAAAAGGAAACCATAATTATTCAAACCAATACCAAAGTGCAATGAAGTTGAATATTTTAGTTATAATTTTCAGTTTACTGCCTGTTTTTATGCAATTAAATGTCAGGGCACAGGAATCAAAATCAATGGAAAAGGGAAAACTGATTTACGAAAACAGTCTTGCCTCTGCCAATGATGTAAATCAATGGAAGATGGAGGGGCCCGGTGTGGTTGAATTTAAAGACGGCTGGATGGAAATGTATTCTCCCGATGAAAAATTCCATCACGTTTTTTGGTGCCCAAATGATTTTCCGGGAAGTTTTATTGCGGAATGGGAATTACAAAACCTGGAAACCGATGCCGGATTGTGTATCATTTTCTTTTCGGCCAAAGGTGATAATGGTGAAAGTATTTTTGATTCTTCTTTTCCTGAAAGAGACGGAACTTTTAAGCAATATACCAAAAGCGAATATTTCAATAATTATCACATCTCGTATTATGCAAACACGAAGGACAACCGGGCTAAGGAAGTAGCTCATTTGCGAAAAAACAAAGGTTTCGAGGTGGTTCAGGTTGGAGAACCGGGTATTCCGGTTCATTCAAATAAAATCCATAAAATGACCTTAATTAAGGATAATTCGCACATTGTAATGTTTGTGGACGATCGAAAAATAATCGACTGGACAGATGACGGTAAAAATCAACCGGTTTGGCAGGAAGGGAAAATCGGGTTCCGGCAGATGCAGTGGACACATTTTCGTTATCGTAATTTTAAGGTTTGGAACTTGAAAAATTAAAAATGAAACAGGCAGGTTTTCTGATATTATTTATCGTTGTTGGATTTTTGACGCTTTTAGCGCAGACAACAAAACGGCCAAACATAATTTTGGTGATGGCCGACGATCAGGGTTGGGGACAAACCGGTTATAACAATCACCCCATTTTGAAAACGCCCAACCTCGATAAAATGGCAGAAAACGGAATTCGTTTTAATCGTTTTTATGCCGGAGCACCCGTTTGCTCACCCACGCGGGCAAGCGTTTTAACAGGTCGTTCTAACGACCGCACCGGCGTTTATTCGCACGGTTACGCCATGTGCCTGCAGGAAAAAACCATTGCCCAGGCATTGCAAAAAGCGGGATATAAAACTGCTCATTTTGGCAAGTGGCATCTCAACGGTCTAAAAGGGCCGGGTGTGCCGATTTTTGCAAATGATGTAAGAAATCCCGGGCAGTTTGGTTTCGACGAATGGTTATCGGTTTCCAATTTTTTCGATATCAATCCGATTATGAGCCACAATGGTGAATTTGTTGAAATGAAAAGAGAATCGTCGCACATTATTGTAAACGAAGCGCTTCGGTTTATTGAACAAGAGAAAGACAACGAAAAACCGCTGTTTATTGTCATTTGGTTTGGAAGTCCGCATACCCCGTGGAGAGCCGGTGAAAGTGATAAAAAGTCCTTCGGTGCACTTGACGATAATTACCAAAATCATTATGGCGAACTGGTAAGTATGGACAATAGCATTGGCGATTTGCGAAAAGGATTGCATTCAATGAAAATAGCGGAAAATACACTTGTTTGGTTTAACAGTGATAACGGTGGTTTGCCAAATTTCGGGCCGGAAACAGTTGGTGGCCTGCGCGGTTATAAAGGCAAAATCTACGAAGGTGGTTTACGTGTACCGTGCATTATTGAGTGGCCGGCCGTTATCAGTCAGGGCCGGATAACTGATTTCCCGGGATCAACAATGGATATTTTTCCAACCATTGCTGATATTCTTGAATTGCCCGAATCTTCAATGATTTATCCGGTTGACGGTGCGAGCATCAGTGAGCTTTTCAAAAAAGATTTGGTTAAGCGCGAAAAACCCATTCCGTTCAGGTATCAGGGAAAAGGAGCCATTGTTGATAACAGGTACAAACTTATTTCGACCGATATCAGTAAAAATAAATTTGAATTGTATGATTTGGAAAATGATCAGAACGAAACAAAAAATATAATTGAAGATGAAAAAGAAGTTGCCACGCAAATGATAAAAACATTTATGGAATGGAACCAGTCGGTGGAGGCAAGTAATGCAGGAATAGATTATCCAAACGGACTTGATGAGCCAAACGGGTACAGCGTAAACTGGGTTACTTTGCCCGAATACAAGCCTTACTTTCAACAATGGAAAAACAGGCCTGAATACAGCGAAATATTAAAAAGTGAAAATTAAAAGATGATGAACAAGAATTCCGGATTTGGATTGGCATTGTTGGTTTTTCTGTTTATTTTCTCAGGAAAGGCCAAAGCACAGGAAAAACCAAATATCATACTTATTTGTGCCGATGATTTGGGATGGTCGGATATTGGTTGTTACGGCAGCGAGGTGCAAACCCCAAATCTCGATATACTTGCTGAAGGTGGGATGAGGTTCAGACAATTTCATAATACATCAAAATGCTTTCCTTCGCGGGCATGTTTGCTTACCGGTGTTTATGCACAGCAAAACGGATATGCCGAAAATTTTAAAAAACCAATAACAAACGCGGTAACGTTGGGTGAAGTTTTAAAAACTGCCGGATACCGCACTTTGTGGTCAGGGAAACACCACGGGCTTGAAAATCCTGTAACCCGCGGGTTCGACCGTTACTACGGTTTAAAAGACGGAGCCTGCAACTATTTTAATCCCGGCAATCAGCGTCCAGGTGAAGGTTCTCCTGCAAGAAAAGGCGCTCCCGGAAAGAAAACCGTCCGTTCATGGTGCATCGACAGCGTAATTTATAATCCTTATACTCCTGAAGAAAAAGATTTTTATACCACTGACTATTTTACAAAATACGCGGTTGGTTGGCTCGAAGAATACAAAAATGAAAAACAGCCATTCTTTTTATACCTGGCCTATACTGCACCGCATGATCCGTTGATGGCATGGCCCGAAGACATAGCAAAGTACACAGGAAAATACGATGGAGGTTATGAAAAAATCAGAAAAGCAAGATATCAGAAACAGCTGAAAACTGGCCTGATAGATAAATCCTTTATACTAACTGAACCAACATATAAAAACTGGGAAAAGTTTGATGATTCGGTGCGCAGGGACGAAATTCACAAAATGGAAGTTTACGCGGCAATGATCGACAGGCTCGATCAGAACATTGGCCGTGTACTTGCCAAACTTAAGGAAATTGGCAAAGAGAAAAATACACTGATTTTGTTTATGTCTGATAACGGCGCCTCCGCCGAAATGGTAAACATTACCGACGATTACGGCGAAATTGGTTCAATGACCCGATGGTCTTCTCTTGGCGAAGACTGGGCTAATGTGGGAAATACCCCATTCCGGTATTATAAGAATTTCAGTTACGGAGGAGGTATTAATACACCGCTGATTGCCTGGTGGCCCGGGCAAATACAAGCTGCTACTTTATCCGATTTTCCGGGACATTTTATAGATATTATGGCAACACTTGTTGATTTAACCGGGGCCAGGTACCCAACGCAATATAACAATCAGAAAATAACGCCTATGCAGGGACAGAGCTTGCTGCCAGCGTTATACGGTGAAAAAAATTATCGCGAAAAACCAATATGCTGGGAATGGCGAAGCGGACAGGCTGCATATTACAAAGACTATAAAATTGTAAAGGAAGGTGCTGAAAATCCATTCGAATTGTATGATATTAAGAACGATCCTACTGAGGTAAATGACCTTGCCAATAAAAATCCTGAAAAAATTAAGGAATTGGAACAGATGTTTAAAGATTGGAAATCAGGGATCCAAAAACCATAATTAAAACTTTATTATGAAAACAATACTGAATCATTTTGCCAAAGTTTTCATTTTTACGCTTGTTGTATTCGTATCGTGCGACAACAAAAAAGCGGAGGGTCCATATTTTGGTAATGGATTTCACAACGGATGGGCCGATCAGAATTCCATTGTTATCTGGACTCGCCTGACCCAAAATCAGGAGGGAAATTCGGGTGGCGAAAAATTTCTAATTCCGGTTGCTGAAGATTACCAAAAATTAATAACGGCTAATAATGTCGGTGAAATTAACCGTATGCAAATTCCCGGTGGATTGACTGTTGCGGATATGATTGGAGCATGTCCGGGAACTTCAGGTGAAGTTAAACTAACTTACTACCCGGAAGCAAATGCTGAAAACAGAACTGAAACAGAATGGATTGCTGTTGATGCTCAGAAAAATTTCACCACACAATGGAAACTGCAGGACTTAATTGCCGGGAATAAATATATCGTTGAACTGGAAGCCCGGAAAGATGAAAATTCAGGCATTACCGATAAAATTGAGGGTTCGTTTAAAACTCCTCCAACTGCCGAAATTATCAGTGATATTGAATTTTGTGTAGTTACCTGCCACGATTACATCAGGAAAGACACAACAGCCGGTCACAAAATTTATAAGGCCATGAGCAGTTTTTCACCCGATTTTTATGTACACACGGGTGATGTTGAATATTATGACAAACCTGCACCTTACGCATTAACCGAAGAACTAATGAGATTTAAATGGGACAGGCTTTTTGCATTGCCTTTACAACGAAAATTCTGGACGCAGACTACCAGCTATTTTATGAAAGATGACCACGATGCACTTTGCAACGATGCCTGGCCGGGAATGAAATACGGAACGGTTTCGTGGGAACGTGGAATTGAAATTTTCGAAAAAGAACAATTTCCATATCACGAAAAGTTTTACAAAACCATCCGGTGGGGGAAAGACCTTCAAATCTGGATTACAGAAGGCAGAAATTACCGGAGTCCCAACAACGCGACTGACGGACCTGACAAAACCATTTTTGGCAAGGAACAGAAAGACTGGCTTTTCAGAACTTTAAAAGAATCGGATGCCACTTTCAGAGTAGTCATAAATGCCAATCCCATATTTGGCCCCGACAGGCCGAAAAAACATGATAATTACGCAAATGCTGATTTTAAATACGAAGGCGATGAAATTCGCGAATTTCTGAAACAGTTTGATAATGTTTACTTGTGCAACGGCGATCGTCACTGGCAATATGTTACTCATTTCGAAGACACAAATCTCTGGGAATTCAGTTGTGGCGCAGGATCTGATGAACACTCCGAAGGGTGGCCACCTGATGATTTACGGCCTGAACATCGGTTTTTGCGGGTTAAGGGAGGATTCCTGAAAGGTTTGGTTACAAGGAAAAACAGTGAAGCAGAACTTACTTTTCAGCATTTTGATGTTGACGGAAATATTGTGCACCAGGAAATTTTTGTTCAACCTGTGAAAGATTAATGACAACACTAATGCAAATGTCAGTGTGTATTTAAGTGGTTGATATTTATATGAATTAATAACATGAAGTTTTTTACAATTCCAATACTTCCCCTTTTCATACTTTTGTGTTTTCAGTTTTCAGAAACCGGGAATGGCAAAAAAGAGTTGCCCGATGTAATATATCCAAGGTACAGAGTCTGGACAACTCCTTCCGCAGGAGAAGAACCGGCGTTTAATTCTCCCAGTTTTGAATGGCCGTCAAAGAAAAAGGCAAAATACAGCGTCAGGCTTTCTACATCGAAAGATTTCATTACTGATTTAATAGAAAAGGACCAAATTCCGTATGCCATTTTTAATCCGCATAAAATACTTGACGAAGGGAAATGGCATTGGCAATATAAAATCGAAGGCGGAAAATGGAATGAAATTGATTCATTTTTGATTAAATCTTCAACACCAAAATTCAGAACACCTGAAATAAAAAAAGTTCTTCAGGCAATTCCTTCTGAACATCCAAGAGTTTTAGTCAGAAAAGCTGATTTGGCTGAATTTCGCAAAAGGTCCAAAAAATACAGGGAGTCAGTGTTGATAATTCAGGAAGCTGATAAATATCTGAACCAGCCTCCACCAACTGAAGAATCAGCGCTCCCCATATTTAAAGGAAAGAATGAATTTGAAAACGACAAGATTGCACTTCTTGCCAGTAAAACATCAGGTTTGAATATTTACAATGTGCTCAATTCGCTTTCGCAGGCATATATATTAACCGGCGACAAAAAATATTTCGAAACAGCTAAAAAATGGATGCTCGAAGTTTCGAAATGGAATCCAAACGGAGCGTCGCATACCAGTGATTTTGGTGATTCC
Organism: uncultured Prolixibacteraceae bacterium; assembly: GCA_947085485.1. Taxonomy (GTDB): domain Bacteria; phylum Bacteroidota; class Bacteroidia; order Bacteroidales; family Prolixibacteraceae; genus Draconibacterium. The sequence goes on along the minus strand of CAMTWS010000103.1, from coordinate 1,846 downwards.
GGAATTATGACCGGAATGGCCGTTGGAGTGGATACATTCTGGGACTTGCTTACAAAAACCGAAAGAGACCAAATTATAAAACCTGCATCGGTCAGGGCCAGTCAGTTTTACAATTTGTGGATTAGCCAGGTGGAAAGCCGTTCTTCTTCCATGCACGTTTGGCAGCACATTCTGCACCGCATGTTGTATGCATCACTTGCTTTTGCTGGCGAAATTCCTGAAGCTGATTTGTGGCTGGAATACATTTACGAATTGTGGATTGCCCAGGCTCCAAAAATGGCGGATAAAGACGGAGCATGGATAAACGGAACAGGTTATTTCAGAATGAACACGTTGACGATGTACGATGTTGCCGCAATTTTTAACGATTTGACCGGTGTTGATTTTTTGTGGTCTGAATGGTACAAAAACAATCCACGGTGGTTGATTTATGCATTTCCACCCAGCTCGGTTGCCGACGGATTTTGCAACGATGGAAACAAACACCCGGAACCCACTGTAAATTATGCCGGTTTTGCCGATGCTGCATCACGAATTTTTCAGGATTCGCATGCATTATGGTATTCAACCGAAGTCACAAAAAGTTTGGGATTGAACATTTCCGACGACGATGAATTTCGCTGGTACAGAATTCAAAGAGGGTATAAAACGAATTTACCAGAGCTGGTAAAGGAATTTGATTTGCCGCAGGCTGCCCGGTTTCCCGATGTTGGTGTTGCATATATGAATACTTCCCTTCAAAACTCCGAAACCAATTTGATGCTGTCGTTGCGAAGCAGCCCGTTTGGTTCGCTGGCACACACACATGCCGACCAAAATACCTTCAACATTGCTTTTGGTGGGGAAAAATTATTTTATAATACGGGTTACCGGCCAGCCATGGGCGACCCGCATTTTCTGGGATGGTATAAACACACGCAGGGACACAACGGGATTTTAATTGATGGTCAGGGACAACCGTTTAGTGATGGTGCGTACGGATGGATTCCGCGATTCTTGCATGGAAGGCAGATTTCTTATGCCGTTGGCGATGCTTCCAACGCATATTCCGGTGAATTCGACAAGGAAAAAACCGAACTTGGAATGAAACATTTCCGGCGTCATTATATAATGCTTCGTCCTTCAATCATTGTTATTTATGATGAACTGGAGGCTGATCACGAAGCGGAGTGGAGCTGGCTTTTACACAACGACAATGGTTTTGAGATTGACTCAAAAACCAGGACAATTTTTGCTGAAAGTGAAAAAGCAAAAGCAAAAGTTTCGCTATTTTCTTCTTCTCCTATTGATTTTCACGTTACCGACCAGTTTTCTGTTCCGGTTGACAACTGGACGAATAAAGTGGATGAGGAAGGAGAACCAATCGTATTTAAAAACCAGTGGCACTTTAAAGGAGTTTCGAAAGGTAAGACTGAAAAAATGCGGTATCTCGCCATTTTTCAGGTGAACCCTGATGGAAGTTTTGAGCCCGTAATCAACAACGATAACGGAGATTTTGTGGTTGGAAACTGGAATATTAAAGCGCAGATGAAAGCATCGGAACCTGCAAATATTCAGGTTTGGAACAATGACAATTCTGCAATGCTGGTTTCTGACGGAATTCTGAAAAACAATGAAAAAATCTGGAAAGGAAAAGACATTGAAAGTTCAAAATTGTTCGAACTAATGGATGGAAATGAAGTTTTTCAGGAAGCAACGGATGAAATCCCGGAAGCTATTAAAAGGGTGATGGAACGTGAAAATTAGTTCCAATTAAACTGTAATATTAGATTCAAACCAATAAAAACGAAACAAATGAATCTGTTGATTGTCAGGAAAATATTTATCGTTTGGTTACTATTTCCCT
>CAMTWS010000102.1:0-5538 GCA_947085485.1 uncultured Prolixibacteraceae bacterium | reverse complement strand
GCTTACTTTGCCCCCGGTTTGTTCTTTAACCCTTTGCACAATTTCATACCCATAACTATCACCGCTCTTTAGAATAGACAGAATCAATGGTGCAGCCGAGGCTCCTATTAATTCTTTTGAAATACTTTTCATTAAATTCATTATTAATTATACGTAACTAACAAATATAATGTATTCATTGATAATTTGCTATGTCAATAAAGGATTTAAACAAATCAGGATTAAAATCATTCTTCACCTCAACAAATTCTTCTAATTTCACCCCAAACAAAAAACTTCAAAAAATGAAATTCAATCCGGCAAAAGCCATTCACGATTTACGGCAATTTGGAGAATTTGGAGATGTAAACCCATCAATAACCGACTCTTCCACTTACACATTTTTAGAGGGTAAAACCATGGAAGATACTTTTACAGGTCAAATGCAAGGGTGTTTTCTCTATTCGCGCCACTGGAACCCAAGCAATAAATACCTCGCCGATGCGCTGGCAGCAATGGAAAATACAGAATCGGCGTGGATTACAGCTTCGGGAATGGCTGCCATAACCTGCGCACTTTTGCAGCTTTGCAACTCGGGCGACCACATCATCACCAGTGTCACCACCTACGGCGGAACGTATGCTTTTCTGAAAAACTGGCTGCCAAAATACAATATCGAAGTTTCGTTTGTGAATATTACCAATCTCGATGAAGTAAAAAATGCGGTTCGTCCCAATACCAAAGTTATTTATACCGAAAGTGTTACCAATCCACTGCTGCAGGTTTCAAATATTCCGGAGTTGGCAAAAATTGCGCACGAAGCCGGGGCAAAATTGATGGTTGACAACACATTTACGCCGATGATTTTTACACCTGCCATGTTAGGCGCCGATTTGGTGGTTTACAGTATGACCAAGTTCATCAACGGTAAAAACGATTGTGTGGCCGGTGCTATCTGTGGTTCCGCAGAATTTGTGAACCAACTGTCGAACGTGAACAACGGCACTGCTATGTTACTGGGCCCGGTGCTCGATCCGCTCCGCTCCTCCTCCATCCTGAAAAACCTGAACACGCTGCACATACGCATGAAACAACACAGCAAAAATGCGCAATACCTGGCCGAAAACTTTGAAAAAATGGGATTGAAGATTATTTATCCAGGGTTAAAAAGTCATCCTCAATACGAAATTCATAAAATGATGATGAACGAAGAATTTGGTTTTGGCGGAATGATTGCAATTGATTTTGGCACAATGGAAAACGCATACATAATAATGCAAAAAATGCAGTTGGCCGATGTAGGTTATCTTGCGGTATCTCTGGGATATTTCCGCACCCTTTTCAGTTGCTCGGGGCACAGCACATCGTCGGAAATACCGGTGGAAGTACAAAAAGAAATGGGGCTTTCAGAAGGATTGGTGCGCTTTTCGGTTGGTCTCGACAATGATATTGAAGAAACTTTGGAGGCGATTAAAGGGTGTTTATGAATACTGCAACAATTAATTATTCGTTTTTGTATGACGCTTTCAGGTCTTTCGATGCTGAAAGGTCTGTTGCCAGTGAAATCTGACAGCGTCCGAATGTTCTGTCAGCATTTTTATTCCTCAACAACAATGAAATAAGATTTTGCATAAATTCATATGCACGATAAAAATCATAAACCAATTACTCCAAATTGTTATATTTGCCCCCTTACAAAACTAAAAAACCGTATAAATGAATAGAAAAATTACAACGGCAGGAATACTTCTGATTGCATTCCTTGTCGCAGGCATCCAGGTTTCAAACGGATGTACCAATTTCCTTATCACAAAAGGCGCTTCGGCTGACGGATCAACAATGGTTACCTATGCTGCGGACTCGCACACATTGTTTGGAGAGTTATATTTCCAACCGGCACAAAATCACGTAGCCGGTGCAATGCGCGATATTTATGAATGGGACACAGGAAAGTATTTGGGAAAAATCCCACAACCGGCGCATACTTTTAGCGTTGTTGGGAATATGAACGAATATCAGTTGGCCATTAGCGAAACTACTTTTGGCGGCCGCAGCGAACTTGGCAAACAAACCGGGGCAATTATGGATTACGGAAGTTTGATTTATGTTGCTTTGCAGCGTGCCAAAACTGCACGCGAGGCGATTAAAGTGATGACAGATTTGGTTGCAGAATTTGGCTATTACAGTTCGGGCGAATCGTTTTCGATTGCCGACCCCAATGAAGTATGGATATTGGAAATGATTGGAAAAGGCGATGGAAACAAAGGTGCTGTTTGGGTTGCGGTTAAAATACCTGATGGATACATCAGCGGCCACGCCAACCAGGCCAGGATTACAACTTTTCCCTTAAACGATAAAAACAATTGTATCTATTCTCCCGATGTTTTCTCTTTTGCACGTGGCAAAGGTTGGTATAAAGGAGAAGACAAAGATTTTAGTTTTTCTGATGTTTATGCCCCGGTTGATTTTGGCGCAGCCCGTTTTTGTGATGCCCGCGTCTGGGCAGGGTTTAATAAAGTGGCCGGTGGGATGGAAAAATACAGCGATTACGCAAAAGGAATTATTAAAAACGAGGGTGCAAACAACTTTGCTTCCAACAGAATGCCATTGTGGATTAAACCCGATAAAAAACTCACAGTTCAGGATGTTATGGGAATGATGCGCGACCATTATCAGAATACTGATTTGGATATGTCGCAGGATCTGGGTGCAGGTCCGTTTGGGTTGCCATACCGGTGGAGGACCATGACCTGGAAAGTTGACTCTGTAGAATATTGCCACGAAAGGGCCATTTCCACACAGCAAACCGGATTTTCGTTTGTTACACAAAGCCGCAGTTGGTTGCCCGACCCGATTGGCGGAATCCTCTGGTTTGGAGTTGACGATACGTACAGTACCTGTTACGCACCGATGTATTGCGGAATTACCGAAATACCCGAATGTTTCAAAGTTGGTAACGGCGATATGCTCACTTACAGCGAAACATCGGCTTTCTGGACTTTTAACTTTGTAACTAATTTTGCATATCTGCGCTACAGAGATATGATTAAAGATGTTCAGAAAGTTCAAAGTGAGTTGGAGAATAAATTTGTTTCGTATGTGCCGCTTATCGACAAAGCAGCAGAAACACTTTACAAATCAAATAAAGAGCAGGCGCTCAAATTTTTAACCGAATATTCGGTAAACGAAGCAAACAATATGACTGCCCAATGGAAAAAACTTGGTCAATATCTGCTGGTTAAATACATGGATGGTAACATTAAACGCGAAAAAGACGGCCAGTTTGAACGAACCGAATATGGGTTGCCACCATCTCCGATTTTTGCCGGTTACCCCGAATGGTGGTACAGGGCTATTGCTGAAAGCACCGGCGACAAGAAAAAAGTGATTGTGAATAAAGGACATTAATGTGATTATAACATTTTTTGTTGTTTGCTAATTGTTCTGCAATAGAATTTGAACTGTATTTATGTTTGGTGAATTGTTTTTTTTGTTATTTTTGCGCCACTTTTAAAGCAATCTCTTTTCCGTTAAGTATCGGATTACATTGCCAACTATAATTAAAAATAATGAAATGGACTTAATAAAATTAGTAGAAAACTCGTTTGCCGCCGGAAAAGAACACTCAAAATTTATTGCCGGCGACACAGTAACAGTTAGTTACAAAATCAGTGAGGGAAATAAAGAGAGGATCCAGAACTTCCGTGGCGTTGTAATCCAGATTAGCGGAAGCGGAAACACAAAAACTTTTACTGTAAGAAAAATGTCGGGAAACATCGGTGTTGAAAGAATTTTCCCTCTGTCATCGCCATTTATCGATTCAATTGAAGTGAATAAACGCGGTAAAGTACGCAGAAAAAGGTTGTTTTACCTGCGTGATTTAACAGGTAAAAAAGCCCGTATCAAGGAAAGAAAATTCTAACATGAATATAAGGTCTCTGCAAAGGGGCCTTTTTTTTGCTTAAAAATCAAATCATTTTCAACCTTCAAAAAAAATCGTGAGAAAAGGGAAAGCCTTTCAATATTTTTTATACCCTCACAAAATTCAACCATGAACTGTTTTCCTGGTAACCTTCTGCAACTTCGGTTTTGTTGGTAACCGAAAATGATGCAATCAATTCAGAAATATCTTGTTTTAACATTGTAATCCCACCGTCAGTTAAATCCTTCCGAAATCCTTTGTTTGCCATTTCGAGCACCTGGTTTAACGAAATTATACGGCCTACTACCCTACCAATTTCTACCAATTTTCGCTGTTGCATTTGAAAATCGAGATTGAAATTGGTCAGTTCTTTAATGTATCCTGCTGCCTTACCGGTAAGGTCGTACTCTTTTAAGAACAGGTAAAGATTATTCTCTTTGGCACGTTTCATCAGTTTAATTAAACCTTCAGAAATTTGTGCGTATAAAATATCGTTTGAGCCTTCAAAAATCTGGAACGGACGACTGTCGGCCGTTCCCCTGCCGCCAATATGGTTTAACTGGTAAGCTTTTGCACCCACCAACTGCACCAGCGACTGGGCTGCCTCCTGCATTAAATCGGTAACCACACTTTTAACCGCGTTGGCTTCCAAACCGTGAGGAACAAGATCAACATCAATTCCGGCCTTCTCGCTACTATTGGCGCACATTGCCGAACAAACCGTGTACGATGCCTGCAAACGCGAAAGCCGATGTTGCACCTGGTCGTAGTTAAACAAGCTTTTCGCGCCAACAAACCGTTGCTGGCAATGCGAAATTGCTTCGTCCAGCATTCGTTGAATAAATCCCATCGCCATTCCCGGAAACTGCAACCGGCTGCGGTGCAACAGGTCGAGCATCATTTTCACCCCGGTTGAATGTGGCTGTAATTTATACCCAACCGGAATCTTGACATCGATGTGGTTTCTGCCGTAGGGAATCATGTAAAGTCCGAGGTTTTCGTAAAATTCCTCCACCACAATTTGCTGTCCGGGAGCATTCACGTCGCATATAAAAAAATCGATATCGCGCTGCAAATTACCCGACTCTGTTTGTTGCCTTGCGGTTAACAGCCAGAATTCGGCCCAACCAGTTAAACCAGCCCAATGCTTTTTACCTTTAATATATGCGTGGCCATCTGCTTCGGTGTATGATGTTTGCATATTTAATGCATCGCTGCCATAATCAGGCTCAGTAATCATTAAACCGCCCATGGTTTTTTCTTCAAGAAAACGTTTAAAAACCGCAGCTTTTGCCTCCTCCTGGCCATATTTGCCAACGGGTTGCAAAAACAGGGCAGAGTTAATCCCTAAGGTCAGCGATAGTGCAAGCGATTCATAGGAAGCAGCAGCCAGCAGGCCGATATTTTCGTGCATTAATCCGCCGCGACCGCCATATTGCCGGGGAATTCCGACCGAAAGCGGGTTAACCGACATAATTTCGCGCAATGCAAAAGGTGGTAAGCCCCGTTTGAGACTTAACTGATCAACATCGGCTCGGGTATGAAAAACCAATTTCATTTTGGCTTTCAGGGCATCGATAAAATCTGAAAATGGCTGAATTTGATTTTGCTGACTTGAAATTTCAGGGATTATTTTG
>CAMTWS010000101.1:0-16309 GCA_947085485.1 uncultured Prolixibacteraceae bacterium | reverse complement strand
TCTGTTTGAAAGCAGTGAAATAAATTATGGAGATTCACCGCAAAAGGTGAGGATTAAACTTGATGGCATACAACGAATGGGATTGCTTGAAATTGGAGAAAAACCTGAACACAATGGCACACGCGGTTACTGGGCAGGGGCAAAACTTGAAATGAAACCCGGTCAACTTCCTGTACAAATACCAAACTCTGGTGAAAAATACATTCTGACACCTAAACCAAAAAAAGGACCAAAAATCAATTCTGCCCGAATTTTCGGGGCCACTCCCGGAAATCCGTTTCTCTACACAATTGCTGCCACCGGAGAGCGGCCAATGGAATTTTCGGCAGCCGGTCTTCCCAAAGGGCTTTCTGTTGACAAAAAAACAGGAATAATTACAGGAAGTGTTGAAAAACGTGGAACTTATCAGGTTGATTTAAAAGCTGTAAATGAGTTTGGCGAAAATTCAAGGCAACTTAAAATTGTTATTGGCGATACCATCGCGTTAACTCCGCCAATCGGCTGGAATGGATGGAATTCATGGGCAAGGGAAATCGACCGTGAAAAAGTAATTGCCTCGGCCAGCGCAATGGTTGACAAAGGATTGAACAATCACGGCTGGACTTACATCAACATCGACGATTGCTGGCAGGGACAACGCGGAGGAAAATATCACGCCATTCAGCCCAACGAAAGATTCCCTGATTTTAAAGAGATGATAGATCTGATTCATTCAAAAGGATTGAAAGCAGGGATTTATTCAACACCCTGGATAACAAGTTATGCGGGTTATTGTGGCGGATCTTCCGATTTTAAAGATGGCATTTTCCCCGATTCAATTGTTGCCAATAAACGGGCCCACCGCAGAATTGGCAAATTCACTTTCGAAGAAAATGACGCCCGCCAGTTTGCCGAATGGGGAATCGATTACCTGAAATATGACTGGCGGATTGAACCGGTTGCTGCAGCAAAAATGTCGGAAGCTATAAGAAAATCGGGCAGGGATATTTTTTACAGCATTTCAAATTCGGCTCCGTTCGAACTCGCAAACGAATGGGCTCATCTCGCAAATTCGTGGAGAACGGGTCCTGATATCCGCGACAGCTGGCTGAGTTTGTATATTTCGTCATTCACCATCGACAAATGGGCAACATTTGCAGGCCCTGGCCACTGGAATGATCCGGATATGCTGATTATCGGGAATGTTACAACCGGCACCGAAATGCATCCAACCCGGTTAACACCCGACGAACAATACAGCCACGTTAGTTTGTTTAGCCTGCTTGCCGCACCGTTACTGATTGGCTGCCCCATCGACCAACTGGATGATTTTACGCTGAACCTGATTACAAACGATGAGGTAATTGAAATTAACCAGGACCCGCTGGGAAAAACTGCCCGACTCGTGTCTGACGAAAACGGAATTCAAATCTGGATGAAACCGCTGGAAGACGGTTCAGTAGCTGTTGGTATTTTTAATACAGCCAATTATGGAAAAACACCGCAATCCTTTTTCCGCTGGGGAGATGAAGTTTCAAGTCAGTTTCAATTCGATTTTTCAAAATTTCTCCCCAGTGAAAAATGGTTATTGCGTGACGTTTGGCGCCAAAATGATTTGGGTGAGTTTGACGGTACTTTTTATACCGAAATCAATCATCACGGTGTCGTATTGCTTCGTATGTTTCCTGTAAAAAAATAATAGATGAGAATAAAATCAATTTTAGCTGCATTCCTGTTTTTGTCAATCGTTAACAGTGCCTGTTCACAAAATTCAACCACTATCTGGCTCGACCATCTTCCTGTACAAACTTTCTCTGAGGGAATTCGTCCGGTAAATGCAAAAGTCAGCTATATTAAAGATACCATTCGCATAAATGGGAAAAAATATTCGCGTGGACTTGGCGCTATAACACCATGTGTACTGGTATTTTCTCTTGACGGGCAGGCTATGAATTTTTCTGCTGAGGTTGGTCCCGATGATGCCGGAAACAGGGAAATTCCAGTGAAATTTTATGTGGTAGGCGATGGAAAAGTACTTTTCGAAAGCAAAGAGATGCGCGTTGGCGATTCGCCTGTTTCTGTTAATGTTGGTTTAACCGGAATCAGGCAGTTGGGATTACTTGCCACCGACCCGGTTGGTGGTGTAGGCAATAAAAAAACCTATGTAAACTGGGCCGGAGCAAAACTTGAAATGATTGGTAATGCCATGCCGGCAAATGTAAAGGTTAACGATGAAAAACCTGTTTTAACGCCTGCTCCCCGGCCTGAACCGCGGATTAACTCACCGAAACGGTTTGGCGTGCGTCCCGGCAGTCCTTTTTTGTACACCATTGCTGCAACCGGTAGCAAACCTGTTTTATTTTTTGCTGTAAACTTACCATCCGGACTAGCACTTAATTCTGTGTCGGGAATAATTTCAGGAAAAGCAGTTAAAAAAGGTACTTATCAAACCTTACTCATTGTATCGAACACAGCCGGCAAAGATTCGGCAATGCTCGAAATTGTGGTTGGCGATACAATTTCGCTGACTCCGCCAATGGGCTGGAACGGATGGAATTCGTGGGCAAATGCAATCGACAGGGAAAAAGTAATTGCATCGGCAGAAGCAATGGTAAAATCAGGATTGGTAAACTATGGCTGGAGTTACATTAACATCGACGATTCGTGGCAGGGAGTCAGGAAAGGGAAACTGAATGCATTGCAACCCAACAAAAAATTTCCGGAAATAAAGGAGATGGTGGATTATATTCATTCGCTGGGATTAAAAGCAGGAATATACTCAACTCCATACATTTCAACGTATGCAAGTTATGTTGGCGGTTCATCCGATTATCCCGAAGGTGGCGAAACCCATGAACTGATAAAACCCGACAAACAGCCTTTTATGCGAATTGGAAAATACAGGTTCGAAGAAAACGATGCCCAGCAAATGGCTGAATGGGAATTCGATTTTCTGAAATACGACTGGCGGATTGATGTAAACTCGACGGAGCGCATGTCGCAGGCACTGAAAAAATCGGGCAGAGATATTGTCCTCAGTATTTCGAACAATGCACCTTTTGAGAAAGCTGCCGAATGGAAAAGGCTTACGAATATGTACAGAACAGGGCCGGATATTAAAGACAGCTGGACAAGCCTGTTCCTGACCGCTTTTTCGCTCGATAAATGGGCACCGTTTGCCGGGCCCGGACATTGGGCTGATCCCGATATGATGATTTTGGGTAAAGTTACAATTGGTGCCGAAATGCATGATACCCCCTTAACATCAAACGAGCAATACAGTCATGTAAGTATTTTCAGCCTGCTGTCGGCGCCTATGCTGATTGGCTGCCCTGTTGAACAACTCGATGAATTTACACTGAACCTGCTGACAAACAGTGAAGTAATTGAAATAAATCAGGACCCGCTGGGAAAACCTGCCCGGTTACTCAGCGATGAAAACGGGGTTCAGATTTGGATGAAACCAATGAAAGATGGTTCTTTTGCGGTTGGTTTGTTTAATACCGGTGATTTTGGGAAAACCCCGCAATCGTATTTTAACTGGGGCAACGAGGTTCCAAAACAGTTCAGTTTCGATTTTTCGGTGGTTGGCCTTGCAGGAAAGTTTTTGCTGCGCGATGTTTGGCGGCAAAAGGATTTGGGTGTTTTTGAAGGTTCATTTAAAACCGAAATCGAACATCACGGAGTTGTTTTGCTCCGTATGTATCCCCAAAAATAGTTGTTAAAATTTAATGTTTAACTGATTGTAAACCGATGATATTATGTTGAATTGTGTTAATGTCAAAATAAAACTGCTGCTGATAATTGCAACGACTTTGCTGATTGTTTCATGCAGCGAAAGGAAAACTGCAATTGTGAAGCCTGTTGTTTCTGAGGCCGAAATGAACAGAATTTATGATGAAATAAAAACGCCCTATAAATATGGCATTGTTTTCAAACATCCCGATTCCACAAAAATGATCGACAGTCCCACAATTTTCAGAAATAACGGTAAATGGCTGATGACATATATTGTTTTTGATGGAAGAGGATATGAAACCTGGCTTGCTGAAAGTGAAAACCTGCTGGAATGGCAATCAAAGGGAAAACTCCTGCCGTTTACCGAAAATACGTGGGATGCAAATCAGAAAGCCGGATACATGGCGCTTGTGGATATTGAATGGGGCGGCCGTTACGAAGTCGGGCAATTTGACGGTAAATACTGGATGTCATATCTTGGAGGTGCTTCAGAGGGTTACGAAAAAGGAATGCTGGGTGTTGGAATGGCCTGGTCTGAATCGGTTGATCAGGCTGCCGAATGGAACAGGCTGTCAGATCCCGTTTTATTGCCTGAAGATAAAGATGCACGCTCATTCGAAAACAGCAAAATTTACAAAAGCTCTGTTATTTATGACAAAAACAAAAAGCTGGGACATGATTTTGTAATGTTTTACAATGCAACCGGCGATACAGCAAAATATGAAAGCATCGGGATTGCAATTTCTGATGATATGGTTAACTGGAAAAGAACAGGAAATGAACCTGTGATTACACGCAGAAAAGGAATTTGCGGAGATGCACAGATTACAAAAATTGGTGATGTTTATGTGATGTTTTATTTTGGGGCTTTCTGGAAACCGGGTGCGTTTGAACGTTTTGCATGTTCCTACGATTTGTTTAACTGGACTGACTGGCAGGGTGTCGATTTGATTTCGCCAACCGAAAACTATGATCTGGAGTATGCCCATAAACCATGGGTAATTAAATGGAACGGAGTAGTTTATCATTTTTACAACGCTGTGGGAAGTGAAGGAAGAGTAATTGCTTTGGCCACTTCTGTTGATTTAAAAAACTAAAACCAGCCGAAATGAGAACAGAAAAATTTTCGACGGCGTTTATCTTTTTATTCCTTGTTTTTATATCGCCGGCATTTTCGCAGATTGATGAATTGAAAAAAGGATTTGTTCAGCCACCTGCTGAATATTCGATATTACCATTCTGGTCGTGGAATGGTACCCTAGTTCCCGGCAAATTAACATGGCAAATTGACCAGATGATGGACAAAGGAATTTACGGTGCATTTCTTCATGCCCGTGCCGGTCTCGATGAAAGCGAAACACCTTATTTTTCAGATGGTTTCTGGGCTGCAGTTGATACAACCATAAGTTACAGCGCAAAAAAGGGATTTTATACTTATTTGTACGACGAAGATAAATGGCCGAGCGGAAGTGCCGGAGGACGGACGATTGCAGCGAATCCGGAGGAGTTTGTGAAAAAGGGACTTTTCTACAACAAAATGGAAGTATTCGGTCCGCAAAATATCATAATAAATCTGCAGGAAAAACCACTGGCAGTTTTTGCCGGCCGAATTTCCGGAAACGGCATTTACAGTTTCTCTTCACAAATCGATTTAAGCGAAAAAGCCTGTCAGGTTTGGAAAGTTCCCGAAGGCCGCTGGGCAATTATTTCTTTCGAAATTCAAAAAGATCCCAATAAACAGATTGATTATCTCGACTCAGCAGCGGTGGCAAAATTTATTGAAATAACACACGAAGAATATTTCAGTCGTTTCGGAAAGTATTTTGGGAATACAATCCCCGGAATTTTTTTCGATGAAATTTATGCCAACTTTTCGAAAATGGACGATAACATGTTCTGGACTGACGATTTCCTGAAGAAATTCCACGAAATAAAAGGTTACGATTTAACTTCAAAACTGCCATTGATTTTGTTTAACGATCCGTCACACTCTGCAAAAGTAAGATTCGATTATTTCGATGTGGTGAGGGAACTGTATATTAAAGCTTGGTTTAATCAATATGCCGATTGGTGTTCAGCGCGCAAAATATGGGCAACCGGGCACACCACCGAAAAACTGACACATTACCGCCGGCAGTCAGATTATTTTTCAACTATGGGGCAACTACAGGTTCCGGGTGCCGACAATGAGGAGTACAGGTACGGATTTCCGAGAATGATTGACTGGTACAACACTAAACAAATAAGTTCAATCGCAAATTTGTACAACAGGAAAAGAGTGATGGTTGAAGCAATGGGCGGCGGTGGCTATACGATTCCGCTTGAAGAATACCGATACGGATTTTCGATGCTGGGCGCATTTGGAATTAACATGTTCATTCCTCACCTTTTCCATTATACAATGGATACACCTGAAAGTCAGGCTGACTGGCCTCCAAGCTGGTTTTTCAGAAATCCGTACTGGAAATATTTTAAACCGCTGGCCGATTTCGGAAGCCGGATTTCTTATATGATTTCGCAGGGTAATGAAGTTTGTGATGTTGCTGTTTTGTACCCGCTTTCCGATGCCTGGGCAGGAGGTTATCCCGATAAATCGGATGATACATTTTACAGGGAAGTACAACAAAATTTAATCGATAATCACATCAATTACAATGTTATTGATTCGGAGTCGCTGGTGAATGCACAAATTGCAAAAAATACAATTTTGGCGGGAAAAGGGAAATACCGCATTTTGGTTTTACCCGAAATACAAACAATCCAGACCAGGGTGATGTTGCAAATTGAAAAATTTGTGGCAAACGGGGGTATTGTAATCGCCTTGAAAAGTCTGCCTGAACTTTCAGAAACAGGGACAGAAGGTGATGAATTTGTCAATTTAAAAGTGAGGGAATTATTCGGGTTTCAGGCGTCCGATTTGCGTGCTCAGGAATATTATCATTGGAATCCGGAGAAAACGGAACATTTTACAGTAAAATCAAATACAAAAGGAGGAACTGCTTTTTTTACCCGTTTTTTGGATGAACTTCCCGGAATTGTTAACAGTACAATCGATCCCGATGTTACAGTACTTTCACCAAATACCGGATTTTTTCGGTTCAATCATCACACGGTGGATAGCATTGAAAGTTATTTTTTGGTAAACGACAAAAATTCAACTGAAAAATACCACATTTCCATTCGCGAAACGGGAACTCCTTCCGTTTGGAATCCGGAAACCGGTGAAATTAAACCCTTCAGTAATTACCGTTATAAAGAGTACCGTATGGAATTGATAATGGATTTCAAGCCAAATGAGAGTTATTTTCTTGTTTTGCATCCTGAAATTCCGGGACAATCAAACACTCTTGTTGAGAACACAGATTTATTGGATTATAAAATAACAGGAACTGAAAATTCTGCTCAAATTGAAGGATGGGGAACACCCGGGAAAAGCCATTTTGTTAAGCTAAAAAGTAAGAATAGACAGATAGAAAAAGAATGGAAAAACAACAACTATTTAGCTGAAACAGGTGTTGCAGGCAACTGGCAGTTTCAGCTGGTTCCGCATCAACTGGATTATATCTGGAGTTCATCGGTGGAAAACGATACACTTTCATTGCCAGTCATGAAATTTCAGGCAGAACGCAAGACCGGGGAAGGACTGAAAAGTGACTGGCGATCCGAAAGTTTCGACGATTCAAACTGGAAAACGGTGAAGATTACCGATGAGTTCAACAATAAATCAGGTGTTCAGCGCTATTTGAGCGGTTGGGACGCATCCTGGATTTCGTATTACAATTATTCGAAACACTTGCCCGAAATTGAAGGCGGAAAATTTACGTTTAAGAAGGAAATTGTATTGGAAGGATCTGTAAAAGAGGCAAAACTTGCAATAACGGCGGATCTATCTTATGAACTTTTAATAAATGGAAAAATGGTTGGTTCTGATAACGACTGGAAAACTGCAGAATTGTATGAAATTGGAAGTTTCCTGAATCAGGCAAAAAACACGATTGAAATAAAGACTGAAAACACACGTGGACTTTTGGTACAAGGATTTATTCATTTAAAAAACGGAAAAAAAGTTGCAGTAAAATCGGATGAAAGCTGGCTGGTTTCAGGGGGTAAAATCGAATGGCAACCTGCTTTCAGGTTTGCAGACCCACCGCTTGGAATCTGGGGAAATATCGAAAATCCTTTACAAAGTGTAAATAATCCTTTAACTGTCTGGTACCGGCAGAAATTACCTCCCGGAGTTACCTCCGTTGTAAAGCCAGTTGTTAAAGGGAAATATGCTCTTTTTATTAACGGGAGAAAAATTGACACAGGTTTGCCCGGGAAAATAATTGAAATATCAGAATTCTTAAATGAAAAGGAAAACATAATTGCTGTCAGTGTTTTGGCCGAAGACGAAACTTGTGGCCTGCAGCAGCCGCTAAAATTGGTTTGTGGAAAAGTAAACAAGCCACTGGTTACATGGAATGAAATGGGACTGGAATGGTATTCTGGCCGGGCTCTGTACACCAAAAAAATTGATATTCCTTCTGCTTATATTCAGAAGGATATCCGGTTAATTCTCGAATTGGGAGAGGTAAATTACTTTGCAGAAATTTGGGTAAATGGAAAACTGGTAACTTTTTGTCCGTGGGCGCCTTTTGAAGTTGACATTTCAGAATTTGTTCAACCCGGCGAAAATGAGATTTCAATAGTTGTTGCAAATCTTCGTGCAAATGAGGCAAGTTGGAATATTCTCGACGACAACATCAACAACAAGGCAGCCCGTTGGTGGCACAACGGAAGTTTAATCCGCGAAAAGGAAAAGTTGAAATCGGGATTGATCGGTCCGGTAAAAATTGTTTCTTATCAAAAGGAAACTGTTGAAATTAATTTCGATTAGCAATTTTTTGTTTTTGATTGTCTACAGGATTTATATTTTGATAAATACAATTACAAAAGCCTGCGGTTATCCGTCAGGCTGTTTTAATTGTATTTTCTTCTGACGTACTAGTCAAGTTCGGCTTTTAATGCAGCTACCAAATCGGTTTGAAAATTCATAATAATTGCCTTTACTTCAGCAATATATTTATCGGGGTCGGCTTCAATGGCATAATCGGCTGACGTTGCCAGTCCGAAATAATCGAGTTTGTTTAAATCGGTTTCCTTTATTCCCAGGCTCCAGCCTTCGTTTCCCCAAATCGGACCATTTTCTATTGAGATAAATGAAAATGAGCCTTTCGGATTAACAAGCGTTAAAACAGGCAGGATTGAAAGTAACGGTTGTGTTTCGAGGCGTGCACTACTGTAACCACGGCTACCTTCGAAACCTGCAAAAGTGATGTTGTAACTCAGATTTAATAAATTGACATTTTCCTGAGTTGCCAGCTTCTGGTAAAAGTTGGCATAAATTTTATTGCCGGCGATGTACACATTTTTATTGACTGGTCTGAATGAAACACCTTCTTTTACAAAAAGAACCGCATAACCGGGGATTGAGCCTTCGGCTATACCGGCTTTCTGATGATAGGTTTCATTCCCGGTTTTCCCGATAAAATTCTTTTCGTTTTCCTTTTGTTTGTTCGCATATTCCGAGTTGATTTCCTTTTCGCCGTCACTCAGTTGAATCCCTGCTTTGGTCAGTTCAGCCTGAAAGTGCTGGTACAATTCTTCCACCATTGCCTGAAATTTGTTCTGTGGAATTCCGCCAAAAAATACCTCAGAATGTACAGTTCCTTTAGCGTTACTTTCTGAACCCTTCATGCGCAGGGCGTTGTTTACACTGTAATCGGTAATAAAAACCGATGTTTCTTTTAACGATTTTGAAGCCGATGCAAGTTTAAATTTTATCTTGTAATCGTTCACAAAATCAACATTTTCCCAATTTACTTTCTCTCCTTTTTTATCTTTTGCAAATGTTATTGGAGAGAATATACCCAAAAGCAACACAGCAAGTAAAAATTTCATCGTTCTCATTTTATTCGATTTTTAAAGTTAATACTGTAAAATTCAGCTAATTAATGTTTGTTTTCAATCCCATATTATTGGCATTTTTTAATACCACGAAACCCTTATTTGCTTAGGTATTTAATTGTTTACTAATTGTTTAGCTGATTATTTTATTTCAATAATTGATTCAAAAAATTATCAGAGCCATAAAATAAAAACAGCCTGGCAGAAATTTCTGCGCAGACTGTTTTGTTGAGAACGATATCACAACCTGTGTTGCGATTTTCAAACGGGAAAACTGTGTATTCGGGGATACTTGTTTTTACAGAAAACCTGAAAAACTCAGGTTGAATAAATGTGTATGTTACTGTTTTACAAGTTTTTTCGCTGTTCCGTTTTCCGAAATCAGAATATATAATCCGGGTGCCAATCCTGAAATATCTTCCACGGGCTGTTTTAATGTTCTGATAAATGTGCCATTCGCATTCATCAGTTTTAAAGGCGTTTTGCTGTTAATTTGTATTTCATTATGCGCCGGATTGGGGTAAAAACTGAAATCTTCAGCATTAATATTGATGGAGTTGACAGCCGTTGCAACAGCGTTTTCAAAGCAATACTGGTTTATTTTTTCGCCCTGTCCAAGATTATCGATTTCAACCAAACCCGAGGTTGAGCCCGCCAGTAATTTGTTTCCTTTCCAAACCGTAAGGTTCATCACGCTGGTGGTGCCGTTAATTTTTTCGCTTTTTGTACCTTTTGCAGTTACCCGCCAGATTCCGGTTAGATAATTGGCCATAATTATCGTATCGGTTGAGGTTTGCAAAATCCGATGGCCATGTATTCCTGCGCCGAAATAAGCGTTTGCATTCGGAATATTTGTCCACTTTTTTCCCATGTCATCCGAATAAAACAGGTTGCCGTATGCTCCTGCGTTTGTAAAGGCCAGCAGTCTTCCATTGGTTAAAGTAGCATCCACCCAACCGGTTCCAAGAAAATAATTGGCAGTAATCTGAAATTTTGGTTCGCTGGTCAACAGTGTCCAGTTCATTCCTCCGTTTGTTGAAATATAAGTTTTACTATTCGATGCATCGGTACTTGCCAGCAAGGTATCAATGCCAATTAGCCTCACAACCGCCATAAAACCATTCAAAACCTGAATCCACTTGTTTTGCGCTTTATCGAAATACGAAAGATTGTTGTTTCCGCCCACAAAATGCAGGTTATTAATGGTTGCCGACGAGCGTGGAATCAAAGCGGGTGCACCGGCAATGCGGTCGAGTCCGTCGTTGCTCACATACCAGCTGTTTCCCCAGTTGGTTGACTGATAGCAGCGTTCGGCTGTGTTGGTTGCCACTGTAATCAGGCCAGGGGAAACCATTATTTCGCGGGGGTCTGTAATTTTATCTCCGTCGAGCGCCATTTTATTCCACGATTTTCCGCCATCGAAAGTGCGGTACAAATGCGTTGAAGTCGCCACAAAGGCTGTGTCGTTTCGTGCCCAGATATTGTTAATAAAAGGGCATTGCGCCTGCATTCCCAACGAGAATGCCATTAAGATTAAGGTAAAAATCTTTTTCATCGTTCTCAATTTAAAAGTTACTAATTCAAAATTGTGCGATTTTGGAAGTTAAATCAATGCCTTTGTATTGGTAATTTCGAGTACGGGTTAACCCTGATTGTTTTTTTTATCTTTCAGAAAATCAAAATGATGTGTCAATCGATAAAATTGTTGGCGTATGCAAATTTTATTAATCCAACAATGTTATTCGTTGCTGTTTTCCTGAAAATATTTTTGCGGTGTGTTTCTACCGTACGCTCACTGATGAAGAGTTCATCCGCAATTTGTTTGCTGCTTTTTTCTTCAGCAATCAGTTTTATAATCTCAACTTCACGTTCGGTCAGTAAATTTTCAGAGGCCGGCGAATTGATTTGCTCCATCATAACCTGGCTGATTTTGCTGCTGAAAAATGTTTTGCCTGCCAAAACCCGGTGAACCGCTTCAACCAGTTCGGAACTGGCATCGTTTTTCAGAATATATCCCTGTACCCGTTGTTTCATAATACTCCGCAAAAAATGCGCTTCGTCGTGCAAACTGAGTACAATGATTTTTGTGGGTGGAAAATCACTGCGGATGGTTTTTATAAATTCCAGTCCGTCCATACCGGGCATATTAATGTCGGTGATTACCAATTCGGCTTTGGTTTGTTTCAGCAAAGCAAGCGCTTCGTTTGCATTGGTTGCTGTGGCAGCAATTTCAATGTTTTCAGTTTCAGCCAGCAGACTTTTTATCCCATCCAGCACAATCGCGTGGTCGTCAACCACCAGTATTTTTGTTTTATTCATATTTCAGGCAATTGGTAAATCAATAATAAACGAAGTTCCGGGCACACCGGCGCGTGTGTCGATTTCAAGAATTCCGTTGATGGCTTCCAACCGGCTTTGAATGTTTTTCCAACCCCAGCCTTTGCTTTTCATCAGGTTTTCCTTTTCGAAACCATTGCCGTTGTCTTCGATAATAATGTTGATTTCGTTTTCGTATCCGGTGAGTTGAATGGTCAGGTTTTTTGCTCCCGAGTATTTTATCACGTTGTTTATCCACTCCTGAATAATTCGGTAAACATTTACTTCAACCGACTGGTTGAGCCGCTTTTCGATACCAAAAGTGTTAACTTCGATGGCAATTCCACTGGTTTTGGATATACGGGAGGCATATTCTTTCAACGCCGTCGAAAGTCCTTCGTTTATCAACTGGTCGGGCATGAGGTTGTGCGCAATTTCGCGGAGTTGCGTGTGCATGGTGTCGAGCACTTCGCCCGATTTTACTGCCAGTTCAGAACGCTTTTCCATTTCATTGGTTTGCTGCATCTGGCCAAGCATAATCTTCACTGCCGTAATCAGCTGCCCGAAACCGTCGTGAAGGTCGCGTGCAAATCGTTTACGTTCGCTTTCCTGCGATTCAAGCACCACGTTCATTTGCAACTGTTTCATTTTAAGGCGCTCCTCGTTCAGACGGCGTTCCTGTCTTATTTTGATGCGCGAATAAATGATAAACGAAAACATCAGCAGAATGATGATGATACCAATTAACCCGATAATTATTACAGTTTTCCGACGGCTTTGCAGCGTTTTCTCAGCAATTTCCAACTGCTGAACAGCAATCTGGCGTTCCTTTTTTTCGGTTTCAAATTCAATCATCAGTTTGTTGATTGACTCCTGGTTTTCCTTGTTCAAAACCGAATCTTTCACCGCAACAAATTGCGTGTAAAAGCCAAAAGCGTTTTTATAATCTTTTTGCTCTTCATACAAAAAAGCCAGGTTTTTCAGCACATCTTCCTCTATTTTCAGAAAGCCACCTGCTCTCGAAAGTTGCAGCGCCTGGTTATAATCATCGGCGGCTGCGTCGTATTTTTTCTGTTTCTTTTTAAGTAATCCGGTATTAATCAGCACCCGTGCAATATCGTGCGAGTTGTTGTTCAATTTGTAAGAGTCAAGCGCTTTTTCATAATAAAATGCCGCCTGTTTCACACTATCAATATCCGAATAAAGTGTTCCCAGATTTTCGTAAGCCGAACCAATTCTGATGTTTTGTCCGCGTGCTTCCTGAATGGCAATCACACTTTTCAGCAAACGGCTTTCCTGCTCAAATTCGCCCAGTTCGTGCAGTGCCGACGACATGTTGTTCATCGACGAAACAATTTCACCCGAGTCGTTGGCAGCAACAGCCAATTCGTTGTATTTTGTGAAATACTGCAGTGCACTTTTAAAATCGTTGCGGTTAAAATTGAAAATCCCAAGCAGGTTCTGCACCCGTCCCTGACCGTTTGTATCACCGGTTTTCTCAAAAAATTCAAGCGAAAGCAACGCATTTTCCACAGCTTTTTCAAAGTCGCCTTTCGAGTTGTAGCTGGTGGCCATATTAAGGTAGCTTTTGGCTGTATTTGTGCTGTCGCTGATTTCGATTCCCAGGCTGAGCGCTTTCTGGTGTCAGAAAATAGCCGAATCGTAACGTGCCTGCAAATGCTGGGCAATACCCATAAATTTCAGCGCTTCCAGCCGGTTTTTATTGTCGTTGTTTTCTTCCGAAATCTGTAGCAAAAGCAGGGCGTTTGTTTCCATTTCAGCTGCCTCATGTTTCCCCATATTTGCCCTGATTTTGTTCAGCAGCGAATCGGTTTGTGCAGTTTGGCTGAAAAGCTGAAACTGAAAAGTTAAAATCACCACCGTCAAAACAAGAATTTTTAATTTCTGATATTGCATAAAGCGATTAGTTAATTTTTCACACTTAAATTCCAATTCAGTCTGGCTTCAAAAAAAAATCAGTAAACTTTTCTTTTTAAATAAAAATGATCCTGAAGTCCTTTTACTAAAATTCCAAAACCTTCCGGAGTTAGAGGTTTTATGTCAGGCCCAAGCATATTATTTTCATCGCCGGGTATCCAGTAAAGATTATAGTAATCGTCGGGATAACCATTTTTATCATCAATATAAAACTGAAGCAATTTATATGCTGTCAAATATGAGATTCTGTATTCGCAATCTTTTGGACCCCTGTCTTTCTTTTTTGCTTTTGGAACATGATATACACCAATATCTGCAACGCACGGAGGAAGATTTTTATCGAAAACAACTGCAGTTAAAAGACTGTCGAGTTTCGCATTATTGCCGGCAAAAGTTTTCAGATAAGCCCTGATTTCATTTTCATATCCACCGTTTACAGGTCGCAATCTACCGTGATTTAGCGGAAGACTGCTGCGATTCTCGGGATTGCGAAAAAGTTTACCCATCTCAAGTGTATCGGTATTATTTTCAGAAGGGTTAACTTTACCAGTAACGGCAATGTCATAGCTTCCAAGTAAAATAAATCCTTCACTGTTTTCCAGTTTCCATTCATCGGGTAATAAATAATCGTTTTCATCTTTTGGAACCCAAAGCAAGGTTCTTTGTCCATGATCATATATCGATAAATCTGTGATGTAGTATGCTTTCAATTTATTGAGTGTTTCTCTTGGGATATTTTCGTTGAATTGTCCGCACATGGAGAGCATTTTATCAATAGCGATATCACTATATCCCTTTTCTCGTAATAAATGTTTGTTGTCATCGAGTGTCTTGCAATCGATGCGGGTGTTGTAATAGAAATTTTCATAAAGAATTGCTGGATGATCTATAGAGAAAACCGAACTGACACGCACTGATTCAAGTTCTTTTCTTTTTAGTTCCAGCGCTTCATTTTCCTTTTTTTCAATTTCCTCACGAATCCGTTGCTGGTTGGCAATTACAAATGTACGGTCGTATTCAACCCCCTCCATTTGCTGAATGAAGTCAACCAGTTTGTAGTACAGTTCCATTTGTTTTTTCAATCCTGTGTTTATGAATTCCTGCGTCTCATCATAAGCATCAGGATTAAATTCTCTTAAACTGGCATAAACATTCGGAATTTCAGTTGAAGTTTCCCTTGCAACATGCTTTGCCCATATCTTACGCACGATTTCATATTGTGATTGTGCACCACCTTTAAAGCTGGGAGATATTGTTGACATTTCCGACATCAGCGAGTTTGAAAGTTCAATATACTCCTGTAGCAATCCGGTTTCGAGAAGTTTGTCGGCAGCTTGCATTTTCCCGTCACGGGCAGCATTATAATCAATATACTGACTGTTAAATTTATCTATTTCTCCGGCGAGGTAATTTATCATATTCGAACGTTCGTAACATTCCTCAGGCAGAGGTGAATTTGAAGTTTGATAATTGGAATAGGTGTAATAACTGGCATTTAGCAAAAAATCACCGTTCTCAATTAGCAGTTTGTACGAAATACTGGTTTCCTTAACTTTAGTTGCCAGGTATTCGATGTATTCATTAAGAACCGGATCTGCTGGTATTGTAGCTGGATTGGTCTGACTATAAATTTTACCCGGGATTAGTAAAATTGCAAAATTGAAACAAAAAAACAGGAGCTTTAAAGTTGTTGATTTCATAAAATTGATTTTTAAACAGATATGGCTATTCTAATACAGGGACACAAAAATTTTAAGGTATAATTCCTTATGCTTTATTAGTCAGTTCAATTACTGAGGTTTTATCAAAAAAAAACTATTTTGAAAAATACACTATTAAAAGAAGTTTAGCCTCTCGAATGCAAAGCAATCCGGTTTCCTTCACTGTCGATTAATAATGCCATGTAACCGTGGTCTTCCGAAATCTGTGTTTTTCCCTGCAAAACCTGGCCTCCGGCAGCTTCAACGCGCGAAAGTTCGTTGGCCAAATCGCCCGAATGAGCTGTAAAATATACCAGAACGCCGTCTGTCGATGGTTTGTACGCTGCAGGAAAATGAACCAGTGAACCACCTGAACCCAATCCTTCAGGAATCCACGGAAACCAAGCCATATCAAGCGGTCCCATCGGGTGGCGTTCCAACTTTATTTCAAAAACTTTTTCGTAAAATGCAATTGCTCTTTCCATGTTGGTTGCGGGGACTTCGAACCAACCTACCATGTTGTTTTTCATAATTTTGGTTTTAAAATTTGAGCTTACTCCGAAAAGTCGGAAATTCAATAATTTTCATCTGTTTGACCCCTAACCCCAAAGGGGAACATCTGAAAATCATTGAATTAGGAAGTTCCCCCTTTGGGGGTTAGGGGGTCAAAGGACTTTTCGGAGCAGACT
>CAMTWS010000100.1:0-4490 GCA_947085485.1 uncultured Prolixibacteraceae bacterium | reverse complement strand
TGATTACTTTAGTCATAGTTGAAAAAAAGAATTACCCCGAATTTACTCGTTTTGACGGTACTTTCGGGGTTTTTTCTTATCTTTTTATCAACTTAATATGTTGATAACTAAAGCCTTGGTTAATTAGCGAAGTTCCCTAAAAACTCCAACCTTGATTCAGATTAATCAGCGATAAGATTCCGGCTTCCATTTATTAAAACAGAATCAAATCCGATTCATTCCCTCACCACTAATTTTCCTGTCAACTCACCTTTCAAACTGTTTGCACGCACAAGGTAAACTCCTTTTTCCCAACCTGATAGGTTTATTTTGAAATCATTCCCACGCAAATTTTCTCTTTTCAACTTTAACTGTCCGCTTAAATTGTAAATTTCAATATTCAATTCTGATTGAGAGTTAAAATCGCAATGGATATAGTTGTTTCTTTACCGGCGGGATTGGGAGAAATAATTAAACCTTCTGACTCAGGATTTTCGATTGGAAATAATGGATTTACAGCGGTCCCAATTTCCAGCATAAAATCATGAGATACAGAAAACTCTTCAACTGAAGGCATTTTAAAAGTGTATTTTAAAGTCGCTTCTCCATGAGAATCAGAAACTGCAACGATTTGTGCGCTTTTACCCAATCCACCAGTTTTCGTAAATAAATTTGCAGGCGACAATTCCCATGAAATGCTTGTCGCCGTGCTATCAACATCAAGTGTTGCAATTCCAGACGAATAAACGACTTCAGGGCAATCAATTTCAGGAGACAGAAAATACTGGCTCACTTTCACATATTCAACTTCCATTGAAACAGGCAGGTCGCTTAACGGGACATCTTTTTGAATATGCATTTGAAAAGTCGTTTGCATTTCATCGTTTGGAAAATAATCCCGCACATGATAAGGAGTATCTATCATAATCTGGTTCATTCCCACATCATTTGTCGTTGTATCCATATCAGTGTAATATTTCGATCTTCGCCATATCTCTGCGTCATCAACGTAGTAAATCATTTCATAAATATTCCAGATAATTTTATAAACATGCCAGTCTCCCTCAAAATCAGTTCCGTATCCATAAGTCCAGTCCTTGGGAAGTTTAACTTCACCACTGTCCTGCGACCAGAAATGAACCGTAGTTTTCATTTCATGATTGGTTCCGTCGCCCCATTCCGTTCCCTCAGCAATATCAATTTCAGAAGTGAATCCATCACTCGGATAACCATCGCCTCCCGGCCCCCAAAGCCAGTAGGCATAGTAGAAATGGTCGCCGCGGGGCATAAAACATTTGGCTTCAAAACACCCATATTTAAACCTGTCCCATTGTGTTGTAATTTCGGCGGTGGTATAGTCGCTCACAAAATTTGTGTTTTCCCAGCAGTTGGAGTCAATATTGGCGGGTTCGTATTGAACAGTCAGTTTTAGGGAGCCATCGCTAACTTTTATATTGTTGGGTTCCCCTTCGTTATTCCCAATATAACCTCTGCTTTTGCAAAGGTCAATTGCCCAAACATCAGTATTCAGGTGGTTGCCGTTAAATTCATCCAAAAAAACCTGCTGCATGTATGCAGGATTCCATGCGCGTGTATTGGGTGGAGTAGTAAAAACAGTATCGCCCGCCTTTACAGCAGATAATGAAAACACAATTAATCCTGTCAGAAAGAACAGAATTCTATTATTTCGGGGCAATTTCAAAAGTAACGGTACTTTCATTCAGTAACAAGATTTCCGGCTTCACGGATTATTTTTTTGATTTGATTTTCGCTCAATCCCATTTCCTGAAGAACATTCAGGTTTTCACTCAACTGGTTACACAATACAATCCCTTTTTCAAGCAGTTGCTGTTTCTCTTTTTTTGCAAGTGAAATAAGTGAAGTAACCGGATGAAGGCCGGTTTTGTCGATATAGTATTTCAGTCCGGTATCGGCTGGGTAATCCCACGAAATCAGCACCAGACCTGCACATTTGGCATATTGCAGTGCATCGTCGCTGAAACGTGTGTTGCAAACCACACCTCCCCGGTAACTGATATCTTTTCCGTACAGTTCTTCCCAGGCTGCTTTTACATCGAGGTACCTTGACTGAATATAAAGTGGCACCTGCACACCACTTTTGGTTTGGCTGTCGCGATGGAATTTACATTCAACCATTATCATTTCTCCGGGTTTCCGCGCAATTACATCCACTTCGTGCTGAATACATTTCCCTTGCACAATAACCCCGGTTTCAACCTCATAACCCATCGTTTCGAAAATCTTTCCAACAAAAACCTCAAACGGAAACCCGGTAGGGCCCATTTCCATAATCGCATTTTTCAGGCGGTAGCGTCCTGCAATTTTATATGATTCGCGTTTGAGCAGATCAAATGCCATTTATATTTTCCGCGTTGGGATGCCATTGTAAAGTTTGGCTGAAACCTGATTCGTAATTCTTCTCTGATCTTCAGTTCCGGCGCCTGCGTTTCGCAAAGCCTGTTTCAGCTTTTCGGGATCAAACAAAACACTTTCTCCGTTACCTTTTATAACATAAATACTCATCTGATATAAATTTTGGCTAAAGATAAGATTCAATTGGTGAAATTAAATCCAGTTCAAAAAAACTATATAAAGTAAAGGTGGTGAATTGATCAAACATAATTTTTACAATTCAAGCTCCGAAGGCGGCGCATCCTCAGGTGCAGAACCCCATTTTTTGTTGGGTTTTGAACCCATTTCAAGTTCGAGAATTGCACCATTCATCAATTCATCATGCGTAAACCATGTTTTTGTCAAAGTTTTACCATTTAGTTTCGCCGATTGGATGTATTTATTTACCTCAGAACAACCATGTGCATTTACCAAAAATGTATTCCCGTTTTCGAGATTGATTTTCACCTCTTCAAAAACCGGGCTGCCAATGGTATAAATGGGCAAACCGGGAGTAACCGGGTAAAATCCCATTGATGAAAATACTACGAATGCGCTCATCCCGCCGCCATCTTCATCACCGGGAATTCCGAAAATATTGTCTTTAAACCACACATCAAGCAGAAAGCGGATTCGTTTTTGCGTTTTCCAGGGTTCGCCTGAATAATTATGAAGATAAGGAATATGAAAACTTGGTTCGTTACCCATGGAATATTGCCCCACATTACCTGTGGCATCGGGGAATTTGGCATAAAAAGCATATTTGCTCCGGCCAAGCGGTTCGCGGTATAACTGGTCGAGAGTTTTGGAAAATTCTTCTCGCCCGCCCATCAGTTTAATCAAGCCCTGAATGTCGTGTTGAACATGCCATTGATAGGTGAACGCGTTATTTTCGTCGTAATAATCGCGCCCACCGGGGCCACCATCAAATTTTGGGTCAATATCAAGCCATTCGCCTTTTTCTTTTTTCGGGCCCATTTTCATGGCATTGCGGTCGGTATATTTGGTAGGCCACAGGCAGAATCCATCGTGGTGTTTCGAGGTGATGAACATGTATTTGGCGCCCATTTTTTTGCAAATTTCGCCCACTCACAGGGGTTGTAACTTTCGGCTTTCCATTGCGGGATAAAGTCGTCATAAGTTTTGTTGCCATAGTTTTCGCGGTGATAGTTGTATGTTGGATTTTTCGGATCCATCATTTTGTTCCAATACCACTCGGCATAAGAGATTCCCTCCACACGCGGCGCCCAGGCCGGAACAGAATATACGCCCCAGTGCTTGCTTAACCCGATTTTTGCATCATCGAACCACGCCGGCATTTTGTGGGTTGCCAGCGATTCCCATGTGGGCTCATAAACTTTAGCCTGTTTGTTTTGCGAAAATGCACTTGTCGCGATTAAAAGTACAGGAATAAGAAGTTTAAATTTCATAACTTAATAAATTGGTAGTTAATAGATATTTAGTTGATTAAGTTGATTGAAAATGAAAAAATCACAGGCTTCAACTTTTATCCCTGCGTCCTGCATCTTTTTTACATAGTCCTGAACCATTTTGTTTTCCGACAGTAGTTTAGCCGACGGCCCCCAGACAATCAGCACAACTTCGTCGAACCAACCCTGTTTTTTTGCATTGTAAGTGTACATAAATGCCATTTTCTCCGCAACATCAGGGTCACCGCCGGTTCAAAGTACAGCCAGTTTGCTTGTATTATTTTCCATTTTTACATCGTTTTGAGCATAAATTATTTTTTAGAAAAGCACAAACATCGTTCATTAAATTTCCTTCAAGGCTGAATTTTAGGTTTTCATTCCTCAATTCGTTTAAAATGAAATAAAATTCAATTGGGAGAACGCTAAAATCGATGCAACATAAAGCGCAGCCATTCCTGCATTTCAGGTACTCGTGATGCATATCTTCCAAAAATGCCGTATGCTGGTCAATTTCGTTGAGAAGAACTTTATATTTCTCAAAATGAATATTTTCGCTGTTTTTCATCAATATCAAAATTAGAAAAGTGCAAATTACGATATTTTAGTGTGCTGTTTATAATTTCAAAATATTATTTTTGGCCAGCCGGAACAGATTTAAACCTACAAAAT
>CAMTWS010000099.1:0-6655 GCA_947085485.1 uncultured Prolixibacteraceae bacterium | reverse complement strand
CTAATTTGTGGATAGTTTCCATTTTTACGGAACCTAACCATCAAAAATTGACACGGCAATTTTCCTATTTTGTTATCGTTTATTTTTTTTCTTTACAATTAACTAATTTTTAAAACTCACTTTTCGGAGTGGGCTCAAGTTTCGAGTTTAAAGTTCCCGTTCAAAATTCATTTCCACAATCTAATTTTAAAGTCTTATTCCATTCTAACATTCCTGCATTCATGCATTCACACATTTCTATTTCACGTCTTCTATCCACGCCGCAAAGCCGCCGCCGGGTACCATTTTAATTTTTACTGAATCGCCTTTTTTCACTGTGTTCTCTTTTTGTTCTGCAATTTCGGCATTTTCTTTGGTTTTTTCAGTATCCGAGAAACTTATCATTTTATATTTCCCATCACCCAAAAAATCGAGTTTTATCACCAGATTGCGTTCGAAACTATTGGTCATTGCTCCAATAAACCAGTTATTTCCAGAGCGACGGGCCATCGTAATGTACTCTGAAACAGCGCCGTTCAAAACTTTGGTATCATCCCAAACAGATTTTACTTTTTTCAGAAAATCTTCGCCCACCTGTCCGTAATAATGTTTCGGATGGTCGCAGGCAACAAGGTACGGACTGTCGTAAATCACAAACTGTGATAAAGTATTTGCGCGGGTTCCCATGACCTGGGCAGGAGTTCCGGTTTGAAATTTATCGGGATTTCGGTTTAAAAATCCACCCGGGGTAAAATCCATCGGCCCGGCAAGCATTCGTGTGAAAGGCAATGTGCACATGTGTTCCGGGGTTATCCGCAGCGACCATTTGTTGTATTCGTTGCCCAACACACCCTCGCGTGTAGCAAGATTTGGGTAAGTTCGCTGCCATCCGTCGGGCTTAAATGCACCATGAAAATTGACCATTAAGTGATATTTGGCAGCAGTTTTTACTACCTTGTGATACCAGTTTACCATTTCCTGGTCGTCGCTGTCCATAAAATCGATTTTAATTCCTGCTATTCCCCATTTTTCGTAAAGTGCGCAGGCTTCTTCAAAGTTGAACCGGTCAACATCTGTATTGTAAAGCCATAACCAGCAACGTACATTTTTGCTTTTGGCGTAATCCAGAATTTCGGGCATATTTAATTGAGGCGCAACCTTTTTAATATCAGCATCTTTCTGATTAAACGGGCCATACCACTGCCAGTCGATAAGCATATATGGCCAACCCATTTTTGAGGCTAAATCGATGTATTCATAAATTACAGGTTGTTCCATTTTTACCTCTCCGCTCCACCAATGATCCCATGCGCTCACACCGGGTTTAATCCACGATGGGTCGGTAATTTCACACTGGTCATTCAGGTTGGCAATGATTTCCGATTCTACCAGTTTCCCGGGGGTTTCGGCAAGCATAATTACACGCCATGGTGTTTTGTGTGGTGTTTTAAAAACCACTTTATCACCATTTTCAGGCTGGCCTTTTCGCGGTGAAAGAGCTGTTCTCAAAGAAAAATTGCCTGATTTTGAATCAGATTTCAAATACATTCCTGCATAATCTTCAATATCAGCTTCGGTAATTGCAGCATAACATTTTTCGTCAACTTTTATAGTCATCGGAAGGCCAATCACCATTTCGGGGGTTATCTCCGCTATTTTCCGTTCAAACGATTCAACTTCCTGCGATGTAGTATAGCTACCGTAATTCACTGCCCAGCAAGTATGACTGGCAGAAAAATTAAAATGAGTGAGTTCATCGTTAATGACATATTCATGTGATGTAAACTGTTCCGGAAATTCGGTTCGAAAAGCCGCGCCATCATTAAAAACCCTGAATTCGAGGTTCATTTTTCTTCCCGGAAATCTTGTTTCTTTTAATTCAAGCCTCAGATTATTGTAGTTGTTCCTGATGGTTTCAAATCGTTTCAATATGGGTTTCCAGGTTTCATCGACTGTAAAAGTTTTATCTGATATAACCTCAAGTTCATTGCCAAACGGGGGGGCTTGCCTGAATGTGAATGATATAGCAGAGGGATCAATTACCCTGATATTTCCAAATTGTACCGAATATTTGATTTCCTTATCAACAGAAACATTTACTTTAATTTTTCCATCGGGCGATGAAACCTGGTATTCTTTAGCTGAAATTCCGGTAACAATCAGCAACATTAAAAGTGCAAGGCTTGATATTTTTTTCATGTTTTATTAATTAGGTTTACAAGTTAAATTTTGAGCAATATTGATTCAAAAGCGTAAAAATAACACTTAAGTTAAAACAAACAAAAAAAGCCCGGCAAAATACCAGGCTTCTCAATCAACTCAAACCAAACTAAACCATAATCTTATGAAACTCTAATATCAACCGGAGCTTTTTCCAATGCTTCTTCCTTTTTGGGCAAAACAATGTTTAAAATTCCGTTTTCAAATCTTGCATCAATACTTTCAGTTTTCACTGTGCTGGGCACTTTAAACTGTTTTTCGAAGTTAAACACCCCAAACTCGCGGTGAGCATATTTAAATCCTTCTGTTTTAACAGGTTCATCCTGTTTTTTGTCAACCTTTACAGTTAACATTTCCTTATGATAATTGATCTGCAAATCTTCTTTTGTAAAACCGGGCAATAAAAGTTCAATTTTGAAATCTTTTTCTGTTTCAAAAATGTTTATTGCAGGTTGTTTTTGACAATTTTGCAAATAATCTTCATGATAATCGCTTGTCCTGAAATTGTTGAACATTTCATTCACCAAACTTCTGTTTACACTGTAACGCGGATTGTAAAACCTAACTAAATTCATAACTTGTTTCTCCTTCTATTTAATTGTTTATAATTTTCAAAATTCTTTTCCCATAATTTCAATTCGTGTACCAACTGTGAAAAAACGGTAAAAACTTTCAAATTGCTGTAATTTTTGCGCCACATCGTCAGCTCGCAACAACTAAACATGAAATATTGTCGTATTATTTATGTTTTTTGTTGTTTTTAATGATTGAAAGTCTATTTCGATAGATTATTTACCTTTGCAAAAAACAGGATAAATGAGAATCGATATTATAACTGTGCTCCCCGAAATTCTGGAAAGTCCTTTCAACCATTCCATCATTAAAAGGGCCAAAGAAAAAGGGTTGACCGAAATTTACCTTCACAACCTACGCGACTTTTCTGAAGACAAACACCGCCGGGTTGACGACTATTCTTTTGGCAAAGGCGCCGGAATGGTAATGGCAATTCAACCCATCGAAAAAGCCATTGAAAAACTGAAAAGTGAACGGGAATATGACGAGATAATTTTTACAACCCCTGATGGAAATCTTTTCAACCAAAAAACCGCCAACCAACTGTCGATGAAGCAGAACCTGATGATACTTTGTGGCCATTATAAAGGAATTGACCAACGTATTCGCGACCATTATATAACCATGGAAATTTCGGTGGGCGACTACGTCTTAACCGGCGGCGAACTGGCTGCCGCGATAATTGCCGACAGTGTTGTTCGGCTTTTACCAGGTGTGCTTTCAGACGAAACATCTGCCCTCACCGATTCATTTCAGGACAACCTGCTGAGCCCGCCGGTTTACACCCGCCCGGCAGAATACAAAGGAATGAAAGTCCCCGAAATTTTACTTTCAGGTAACGACAAACTGGTTGACGACTGGAACCACGAACAAGCGGTTGAACTTACCCGGAAGTTACGACCTGATTTGTATAAAAAGTATCTGGGGGAAGAGTGAGAATGCGTGAATGCGGAGAATGGGTGATTGAGAGATTGATAGAGATTGATAGAGATTGACATCCCGCAGCCAGGAACAAGACATCCAGTAACCAGTAACCAGCAGCCAGCAGCCAGACACAGCACATACTTTGAACTTTAAACCTTAACTCAGAACCTTTTCACTTCTCCGCCCATTCAAGCAGATTATCAACGCGATAGATTATTTTTTCGTTATCAAGGAGCCATTTAATTACCGGCCGCATTTTTTGCTGATCGCCTTCAAGGTTTAACAATAGCTTTTCATAAGTGCAGGGAATTTCGAGATGATTTTTCACCCTTTCACTGATTTTGGTAAACTCAAATGCCGTTAATCCCAAAAATTCGAGAGATTTGCAAACATCGCAGGTCCCGCAGGGAGCCGAATCGGTTTCGCCAAAATATTCAAGCAACATCAGACTCCGGCATTTTGTAGTGCTGGTTGCATAATTAATTACTGCTTCAATCCGGTTGGTAAGTTCTTTTTTACGCAGATCGTAACTTTCTTTCGAAATTTTCAACCTGTCGATATGAATTCGTTCCTTACTAAAATAAATGTATGGGGTCCGGTTTTTGGGAACATAATCAATTATTTTCGATTTGCGCAAATGCTTTAAATATTCATAAACCTGTTCTGATGATGCTCCTGAACGTTTGGCCAGCAATTCTTCGTCGATTGTAACAAAGCCTGTAAAAAGGCCGGTGTACGAACGCAGTAATAATTTTATAAATCCATCCATGTCGGCATTCGACACCTGAAACTTATATAAATCATCGCGCGACACGGTAAAGTAAACACGCGACGGGCTATCCACTTCTTCGGTAAATTCGAGATATCCTTCGCGCTGCAAAATCTTCAGGCTATTGAAAACCATTGCCAATTGAAATTTGAATGCCTGTGCAAATCCCTGCAGGCTGAATTCATAAACCTGGTTTTTCCCAAATCCTTCAGCTATTTGAAGATAGTTGCACAGCGCCTGATAAATCCGTTTTATTGAGGTAATTTCGGGAAAAGCAACCGAAACATGTTTTTTTAGTTTTGTTTTTTCGGCATTGTTAAAAAGCAAAACCGCAGCCGATTTTTTCCCGTCGCGACCAGCGCGTCCAGCCTCCTGGTAATAGGCTTCCAACGAATCGGGCGGCACAAAATGAATCACAAAGCGCACGTCGGGTTTGTCAATTCCCATCCCAAAGGCGTTGGTTGCAACTATCACCCGGGTTTTGCCTGTTATCCATGAATCCTGTTTCGAGCTGCGCACAAGGTTACTCAAACCGGCATGATAGAAATCGGCGTTTATTTTATTCTTTCCAAGTTCATCGGCAATCTCACGGGTGGCACGGCGGCTGCGGACATAAATAATCCCCGATCCCTTTACTTTTTGTAATGTTTCGAGCAAATAACCCGTCTTGTTTTCGATCGTTCGCACAAGGTAATTCAGGTTCTCGCGCTGAAACGAAACCTGTAACACGTTTTTTTGTTCGAACTCAAGTTTGTCCTGAATATCCTCCGCAACTTTTACCGTAGCCGTGGCTGTTAATGCCAAAAATTTTATATTGGGGAGAATTTTACGAATCTGTACAATATTCATATAACTGGGCCTGAAATCGTAACCCCACTGCGATATACAATGCGCTTCGTCAACCGTAACCAGGTTAACATCCATTTGGGCCAACCGCTCATTGAAGTGTTCGGAATTTAATCTTTCGGGAGAAACATAAAGAAATTTATATTCGCCCCACACTGCATTGTCGAGCGTTATTTTTATCTCCATGGGCGACATTCCGCTATGAATTGCAAGCGCTTTAATACCCCGGTTGTTCAGGTTTTGCACTTGATCTTTCATTAAGGCGATTAACGGTGTAATTACAATACAGATTCCTTTTTGCGACAACGAATACACCTGAAACGTTATCGATTTCCCCCCACCTGTTGGCATAAGCCCAAGTGTATCTTTTCCGCCGGCAACCGACTGTATTATTTCCAGTTGCATCGGACGAAAATCGGAATAGCCCCAGTATCGGGTTAATATCTGCCTGTAAATTTCCATGATTACAAATTAAGAAATCATTTTAAGGTTTAACAATTTTTATTGGTCAAATCGTTGACACTGTTTAAAATATTCGATGTTAATTCGCTAAAATTTGTAGTTTTGCGCATTATTTAAAAACTTAAAACAGTTTAACATGTCGTTTCTAATTGATAAAGTAGAATTCGAAGGTTTTACATACGATGATGTTCTTTTAATTCCTTCATATTCAGAAGTTCTTCCCCGAGAAGTTGATTTGAGTTCAAAATTTACCCGTTCAATAGTTTTAAATACCCCCATTGTAAGCGCAGCAATGGACACGGTTACCGAATACAAAATGGCGATTGCAATTGCCCGCGAGGGAGGTATTGGCGTGATTCACAAAAACATGGGGATCGCTGAACAGGCGAATCAGGTAACTGCAGTTAAACGCGCTGAAAACGGGATGATTTACAATCCGATTACAATAACACGCGAGAAAAAAGTGATTGATGCGGTAAATTTGATGGGCCAATTTAAAATTGGCGGAATTCCGGTGGTTGACAACTCGGGATATTTGGTTGGAATTGTTACCAACCGCGATTTGCGTTTCGAGAAGGACATGAACCGGCCAATCGAGGATGTGATGACCAAAGAAAACCTGATTTCAACGATTGAATCGACTGATTTGGAAAAGGCAGCATATATTCTTCAGCAATATAAAATTGAAAAATTACCGGTTGTTGACAAAAATAACAAATTAATAGGTCTGGTAACCTACAAGGATATTACCAAAGCCAAAGACAAACCACTGGCAAGCAAAGACTTAAAAGGCCGGCTGCGTGTTGCCGCAGGAATCGGGGTTGCCGGCGATACGATGGACAGGGTTGATGCATTAGTTAAAGCACAGGTCGATGCACTGGT
>CAMTWS010000098.1:0-12874 GCA_947085485.1 uncultured Prolixibacteraceae bacterium | reverse complement strand
GCAGGCGGCCGCGCCTACAATTCCGTATTGTGTGCGGCTATTCATGGTTTGCGCGTAAACATAGTATTTGGCTTCATCGTCCTGTTGGAGCCACCCTTTTTGCTGAAATTTCAGAAAATTTTCAACCGATTTATTGTAAACAGTTTCAGAATGAATGTCATCAACACCGTGACATTCGATTTCGGCTTTGGTAATCCTGAGCAGCGATTTTTCCTTGCCTTCGGCCATTTTTGCGGCCTCTACCGAATTCATTACGTCGTAAGGCAGACAAGCCAGTTCCTGAACAATTTCTTTGGTTGGCCGAAGCCCTTTGAATGGTTTTATTATTGCCATGTTTTATAGTTATTAGTAATTGGGTGAATGAGTAACTGAGCTAATGAGTAAGAATTGTCAACCCATTTAATCAAACACCGGATTATTTTCAAAAGTAGTTAATTTGTCAATTTAGAATTCAAATATTTCCGATATCCTGCCGAAAGTTTCGACAATTCAACCAACCTTTCTCTTGACTCTGAATATTCTGTTTCATTCATATATTTTCTGCGAAAAGCAATTGTTGAACAAACCAAACATTCCCTAACAGAACCTCTTGTAATCCTTAAATATCTTAATGCCAGTGGAATTGATTCCCCATAACCTTCTCCAATATTTAATCAAACAAATGCGATTCAGGATTTTCTTTCATATTGATTAAAATAATAGTTTTTTTTCAACAAAGACAATAAGTTACTCATCCACCCACTCACCCATTCACTTGGTACATACAATTCCCCTTTTCAAAAAAATCTGCAATTTGTTCAACAGCAGCTAATCCTGCATTCAGGTTGGCTTCTTCTGTTTGTGCACCAGCCTTTTTAGGGGTAAAGAAATACCGGCCCTCAAATTTTACTGCAAACTCATCTTTACAATCGGGTGCAACATCCGACATGTATTTAATTCCCGGCTTTTCCGACATTATCCGCACCAGATCAGGTTCGTTCATCACCACTGCACCTTTTTCTGTTGCTGCTTTCAAATCAACATTGTCGTATCCGGCCCCGGCACGTACAACAATTTTTAGATTTTTAGCTGCTCCAATTACTTCAGCATCAACAATGTCGCTTCTGACAATAACCGCATCAGCATCCCGAATGGCATAGAGCAACTCCTGTTTGGAAGCATACTTTTCTAGAAGATTCATTTTATATCCGGCTTTCCGGATAATCTTGCCCATTTTATGGATTGCAACTGGGGCAAATGGTTTGTCGGTGGCAATTAATACTGTTTTCATAAAATTTTGATTTAAAAAAAATGCAGGATTTTCACCCTGCATTTCCTTTTATTTTGAAGCTTCAAATTCCTGCATGGTTTTAACAAGCGCTTTAACGCTGTCAACAGGCATCGCGTTGTAAATCGAGGCCCTGAAACCTCCTACCGAACGATGTCCTTTTAACCCAATCATTCCCTGCGATTCGGCAAATACATCGAACTCTTTTTCGTACTGTGCATATTCCGGTGTCATTACGAAAGTGACATTCATGCGCGAACGGTCTTCCTGGTTTGGAACCGTTGCCTGAAACATTTTATTCCGGTCAATTTCGTCATACAAAATTTTAGCTTTTTCAATATTGGTTTTTTCCATTGCTTCCAAACCGCCATTGTCTTTCAGCCAGCGCAAAGTTTGCAGACAGCCAAAAACCGAGATTGTTGCCGGTGTATTGAACATTGATTCATTGTCGATGTGTATTTTGTAATCGAGAATGGTTGGAATTGGCCTGGTACCTTTGCCCAATGCATCGTTTTTAACAATTATGAGGGTTGCACCCGACGGCCCTAAATTTTTCTGGGCGCCTGCATAAATACAAACGTATTTCGAAACATCCATCGGGCGGCTCAAAATATCCGACGACATATCGGCAATCATTGGCACCGGAACATCCAAATCGGTTAAGATTTCGGTACCAAAAATGGTGTTGTTTGTTGTAATATGTAAATAATCGACATCGGCAGGTACGCTGAATCCTTTTGGAATATAATTGAAATTGGCATCTTTCGACGATGCAACTTCAATAACTTCACCCAGCAGTTTTGCTTCTTTCATGGCTTTACTGGCCCACATGCCGGTATTGAGGTATGCAGCCTTTTTATTCAGCAAATTGTAAGGTGCCATTAAAAACTGAAGACTGGCACCACCCTGTAAAAACAATACCGAGTACCCTTCGGGAACCTTCAGTAGTTCTTTTACCAAAGCCTGCGCTTCTTCCATAACTGCCACAAACTCTTTGCTGCGGTGCGAAATTTCCATTACCGAAAGTCCGGTTCCTGCAAAATCGATTACTGCTTCGGCAGTCTTTTGAATTGTAAACTGGGGCAAAATCGATGGCCCTGCATAAAAATTATGTTTCTTCATTATTACAACATTTATAAGGTTAATTACTTAAGTTTTTAAATTTTAATCGCTTTCAAAGATAAATTACAAAAATCATTCTCCCATTTATTTTGAAAATTATTTAATTTTTAGTGTGTAATTTTACTAACAGGTAACTTTCAATCACAAACTCCCCAGGCATTTCCTTTTCTTAAGTCTTTGGAATCCCGACTTCCACCTTTTTTTCATCTTCCCATTAGTTTTCCATCGGATAATTTCTACTTTTAATCCATAAAAATATCTATTTTGAAAACCAGACCTCAATGAAATTCTATAAATCATGAACAATGGAGAAATACTAATCTATCAAAACGCAGAAGGCAACATAAAAATTGATGTTAGTTTGGAAGAAGAATCCGTTTGGCTTAACCAAGAGCAAATGGCTGCTTTGTTTGGTAAAGGCAGAAGTACAGTAACAGAGCATATCACTAATGTTTATGAAGAAGGCGGGTTAGAGTAAAATCGAACTTGTCGGAAATTCCGACAAGTTCGCAAAGAAGGATCCAGAGAAGTTGAAAGAGAAATTGACTATTATAATCTTGATGTTATCATTTCGGTCGGCTACCGGGTTAAATCATCCCAAGGCACACGGTTTCGTATTTGGGCTACACAAAGGCTCAAAGAATATATTATAAAAGGTTTTGTATTGAATGACGACCGCTTTAAAATTAGATACAACGGCTGGATGTTATTTTACAGTTGAATGGCAGAGAGTTACTTACACATGCGGGTAAAATAAGCCACGAGAAAGCTTTGGAGAAATTGGGTGAAGAATTTGAGAAATACAAAATCGCTCAAAAAGCATTTGAAAAAGAACAAAGCCTTAAAGAAATTGAGGAAGATATTAAGAAACTTGGAAAGCCTAAATAAACGGCACCTTCACCACTTCGGCGGGAATCGGTTTATTGCGGATCTTCACAAAAACCTGAGTTCCGATTGCCGAATATTCCTTGGCAATGTAACCCATTCCAATTCCTTTGTTTAAAGTTGGCGACATAGTTCCGGAGGTAACATGGCCGATAATATTACCTTCGGAATTTACAAGTTCGTAGCCGTGGCGCGGAATTCCTCTTTCCAACAAAACAAAACCACGCAATTGCCGGGTAACGCCTTCGGTTTTCTGCATCATTAAAAACTCGCGGTCGATGTATTTTCGTCCGTTATTAAATTTGGTAATCCAGCCAAGCCCGGCCTCGATGGGCGAAGTAGTATCGTCAATGTCGTTTCCATATAAACAGTAACCCATTTCGAGCCGCAAGGTATCGCGTGCAGCCAGGCCAATGGGTTTTATGCCAAATTCGGCGCCGGCTTCAAAAATGGCATTCCACATTTGTTCGGCCGCATCGTTTCTGAAATAGAGTTCGAAGCCACCGGCGCCGGTATAACCTGTTGCCGAAATAATCACATCCTCAACACCCGCAATTTTTCCGGTAACAAAAGTGTAAAACTTAATTTCCGACAAATTAATATCGGTGAGTTTCTGCAAAGCTGCAGTAGCTTTTGGCCCCTGAACAGCAAGCTGGCTAATTCTGTCGGAAGCATTCTCAAGTTCGGCGCCGACATCGTTATGGTTGACTACCCAATTCCAGTCTTTTTCGATATTGGCGGCATTTACTACCAGCATGTATTTTTTTGGTTCGTAGCAATACACAAGCAAGTCGTCAACAATTCCGCCCTTTCCATTGGGGAAACAGGTATATTGTGCCTGCCCGGGAATTAATGCAGAGGGATCATTTGTTGTTATTTTTTTCACCAGTTCGAGTGAACCGGGGCCTTTCACCCAAAATTCGCCCATGTGCGACACATCGAAAACCCCCACTGCCTGGCGCACTGTGTTATGTTCGTCAATGATCCCGCTGTATTCGACGGGCATTTCAAAGCCTGCAAATTCGAGCATTTTTGCCCCTGCTTTTTTGTGTATTTCATTAAACGCTGTAAACTTCATTAGTGCAATTTTTTTGTGCTACAAAACTATATATTCAAATATAGCAAACACATGAAATATATCAGAATTTAATAGTATCCATTTTAATGAATATTTTACTATTTTGTGGCATATTTACAATCAGAATGAACAATAACCTAAAAACCATTGATTTTGACCACCTTAATAGTATTACCAGTGGCGATGACAGCTTTAAAAAAGAGTTAATTGGGATTTTTCTGGAACAGATTCCAGTTTTCATTAACAATATGAAAAAATATTTTGAAAACAACAAGTTGGAGAATCTGGCGCGTGAAGCCCATACCGCAAAATCGTCGGTACTGATTTTTGGAATGAAAAACTGCGGCCAGCTTTTAAAAGATATTCAACTTTTGGCTGAAAATAAAAAAACAACTGAAATCGAACCCGTTTTGAAAGAGGTTGAAATGGAGCTTAAACAGGCAAAAACCGAATTGCTGGATGTATTGAAGGATGGGTTAATTTAATTAACATCAAATGTTAAACGAAACAATCGGGTGGATTGGCAACATACTTTTTGCCATTTGCGGAATTCCACAGGTAATAAAAACCTTCCGTTCGAAAAGTGTAAAAGATTTAAGCTCTCTGTTTTTGTGGTTGTGGTTTGCCGGCGAATTGTTAACCTTTACTTACATTGTTGCGGGCGATTTGGAAACAGGCGTTTTCCATTTCCCACTGTATTTCAACTACATCGTAAATATTTTCATGGCTTGTTTCCTGCTGTACGCTAAATTTGTTTACCCGAAAAAGTTTAATTTGTCTGATTCCTGAAAACCAATTCACTGTTTTCCTCATCAATTACAATCGTCCTGCTTTTATCGACTGTTCCACTTAAAATGCGTTTCGACATCTCGTTTAATATGTATTTCTGAAGGATACGTTTTACCGGGCGGGCGCCAAAATGAGGCTCGTAACCAACCGCAGTCAGCCAGTGGATTGCTGCTTCGGTAATTTCGATTTTTAAATCGGTAGCCGAAAGCCTTTTAATCACCTGTTCGAACTGCAACCGAACTACCTTGTTGATATTTTCGCGTGTTAGCGGCGTAAAAATGATTGTTTCATCGATGCGGTTTAAAAATTCGGGGCGAATAGTTTTTCGCAACAACTCCATCAACCGGTTGCGGGTTTCCTCTAAAATGAATGCCTGGTTACCTGTATTTATTTTATCGAAACTATCCTGAACCAGATGCGAGCCCAGATTGGATGTCATAATTATTATCGTGTTCTTGAAATTTACAGTCCTTCCCTTGTTATCGGTTAACCGTCCGTCGTCGAGCACCTGGAGCAACACGTTAAAAATATCGGGATGGGCTTTTTCAATTTCATCGAAAAGTATAACAGAGTAAGGTTTGTGGCGCACAGCTTCGGTAAGTTGGCCACCTTCGTCGTATCCAACATATCCGGGAGGACTGCCAATTAACCGTGTTACAGAAAACTTCTCCTGATACTCCGACATGTCGATCCTTGTCATCATGTTTTCGTCGTTAAAAAGATATTCGGCCAGTGCTTTTGCCAGTTCAGTTTTTCCTACACCCGTTGAACCGAGAAAAATAAATGAGCCAATCGGCCGTTTTTCGTCCTGCAATCCGGCCCGGCTGCGGCGCACTGCGTCTGAAACAGCAGTGATTGCTTCCTCCTGCCCCACTACTCTTTTGTGCAATTCTTCTTCCATGTGCAGCAGTTTTTCACGTTCGCTCTGCATCATTTTCGAAACCGGAATTCCTGTCCATCGGGCAACAACTTCGGCAATATCTTCAGCATCGACTTCTTCTTTGATTAAGCTTCCGCTACCCTTTTGTTTTTCAAGTTCAGCTTTCAAATTTTCAATTTCAAGCTCAGCCTCTTTTACCCGGCCATAACGCAGTTCGGCCACACGCTCGTAATTTCCCTGGCGTTCAGCTTCTTCGGCTTCCTGTTTGTAATCCTCAATTTCAAGTTTCTTTTTCTGAATAGCATTTATCACCGCCTTTTCCGATTGCCATTTGGCCCGCATCCGCGATTGTTCCTCCTTCAGATTTGAAATCTCTTCGTGCAAACCAGCCAGTTTTTTATCGTCTTTTTCACGTTTAATGGCTTCACGTTCAATCTCCAACTGTTTTACACGGCGTTCAATTTCATCCAGTTCTTCGGGAACTGAATCCATCTCCAAACGCAACTTTGCAGCAGCTTCGTCCATTAAATCGATGGCTTTGTCGGGTAAAAACCTGTTGGAAATATAGCGTTGCGAAAGCTCTACCGCTGCAATAATTGCATCATCTTTTATCCGCACTTTATGGTGATTTTCGTACCGTTCCTTTATTCCACGCAATATTGAAATGGCGCTCAAAGTATCGGGTTCATCAACATGAACCACCTGAAAACGGCGTTCGAGCGCCTTGTCTTTTTCGAAATATTTTTGATACTCGCTTAAAGTTGTGGCCCCGATGGCACGCAGTTCGCCCCGGGCAAGAGCAGGTTTTAAAATATTTGCCGCATCCATGGCGCCTTCGCCTTTTCCGGCGCCAACCAAAGTATGAATTTCGTCGATAAACAAAATAACCTCATCGTCCGAATTGATTACTTCGTTGACAACAGCTTTCAACCTTTCTTCAAATTCGCCCTTATACTTTGCCCCGGCGATTAATGCGCCCATATCGAGAGAAAAAACCTGTTTCGATTTCAGATTTTCGGGCACATCGCCTCTGACAATACGGTGTGCCAAACCCTCGGCAATGGCGGTTTTCCCGGTTCCTGGCTCGCCAATCAATATTGGGTTATTTTTTGTTCTTCGCGACAGTATCTGCAGAATACGACGGATTTCATCATCGCGGCCAATCACCGGATCCAATTTGCCCGAACGGGCGCGTTCATTCAGATTAAGAGCAAAACGGTTGAGCGAATTAAACTTGTCTTCGGCTGACTGGCTATCCACTTTCGAACCTTTCCGCAACTCTTTGACAGCCATTTTCAGCTCATCTTTCCGAATCCCGCTGTCGGTCATTAACCGGCTCACTGCATCGTTTGCATCGAGCAACGAAATTAAAATGTGCTCCACCGAAACAAACTGATCGCCCATTTCCTGCGCCAACGCAACTGATTTTTGCAAAACCCGATTTATTGAATTTGAAAAGTATTGTTCGCCGCCGGTAACTTTTGGGTACGATTCAATTATTTTATTGATGGCCTGTTCAAAGATCGGCACATTCACATCAAGTTTTTTCAATAAAAAGCCAACCACATTTTCGGCAGAATGAAATAAACCTTTGAAAACATGTCCCGGTTCAACTGCCTGCTGGTTATTGCCTTGCGCAATTTGAAAAGCAAACTGAATTGCTTCCTGTGCTTTTATTGTAAAATTATTCAGGTTCATAATCACTATTTTTAAAAAATCCTTTTCTCCTTTTCAAAAAATGCTCCATAAATAATTGAAAGACAACATGTCGCAACAAAAAATATTTTTAATGCTAATACGTCTGAAAAAGGAAATTGTGAATGAAAATTTGACAGAAAAGAACAAAAAAAACAAGGATGAAACTCACCCCTGTTTTCTAAACTAACCAAACCTAATCTATGAAAAAACTCTGTTTTAAAACCTATGCTACAAAGGTAGGTCATAAAACAGTTAACACATCTCAATCAAAGTTAAAGAAAGTTAATAGTTAATATTCAAGCAGATAAAGAGATATTCCGGTTGGTTAAACTTTAATGAAAACCCGATATTTGCAGACCGAATTAAAACAAAAGATTACATTCTGTTAATGTTCAAGGTTATCGTTGCTATGATTGTCGTATTATAAAAAATTTGAGTTACTTTAGCACCCCGAAAAAAAGAGATATTTTTCTTAATTCATATAACTTAAAAAAGTAAAATTCTATGACAAAACATGTATATACCTTTGGTGCAGGAAAAGCAGAAGGTAAGGCAGACATGAAAAACCTCCTTGGAGGTAAAGGTGCAAACCTTGCAGAGATGAACCTTATTGGGGTTCCGGTTCCTCCGGGGTTTACTATAACCACCGAAGTTTGTGCAATGTACAATGCACTGGGACAGCAAAAAACCTTCGATTTGATTAAACCTGAAGTTGAAGCGGCAGTAGCGCTTGTAGAGGAATTAACAGGTACAAAATTCGGCGATAAGGAAAATCCCTGTCTCGTATCGGTCCGTTCAGGCGCCAGGGCTTCGATGCCCGGTATGATGGATACAGTTTTAAACCTGGGAATGAACGACGTGGCTGTTGAAGCGATTTCAAAAAAATCGGGAAACCCGCGTTTTGCATGGGATTCATACCGCCGGTTTGTTCAAATGTTTGGCGATGTTGTAATGGATATGAAACCTCAAAGTAAAGAGGAAATCGATCCGTTTGAAGAAATCATCGAAGAGTTGAAAGAAGAAAAAGGAATCCACTTAGATACCGATTTTTCTACAGAAGATTTAATAGAACTGGTAACCCGTTTTAAAGCGGCGGTTAAAAAAGTTACCGGAAAAGATTTCCCGACCGACCCATGGGAACAACTTTGGGGATCTGTTGCCGCAGTATTTAACAGTTGGAACAACGACCGCGCGATATTCTACCGCCGCATGGAGCAAATACCCGATGAGTGGGGAACAGCAGTAAATGTTCAGGCAATGGTATTCGGCAACATGGGCGAAAACTCAGGGACAGGAGTTTGTTTTACACGCGACGCCGGTACCGGCGAAGATATTTTCAACGGCGAATACCTGATTAATGCACAGGGCGAAGACGTTGTGGCAGGAATTCGTACTCCACAGGAAGTTACACTTGAAGGTTCAAAAAGATGGGCTGCCTTACAGGGAGTTAGCGAAGAAGAAAGAGCTTCGAAATACCCTTCACTGGAAGAAGCAATGCCTGAAATGTTCCGCCAGTTAAATGAAACCCAGCAAAAACTGGAAGATCATTACAGCAATATGCAGGATATTGAATTCACAATCCAGGAAGGCAAATTGTGGATGTTGCAAACCCGTAACGGAAAACGTACAGGCGCTGCAATGGTGAAAATTGCCGTTGATATGCTTGAAGAAGGACGTATTGACGAAAAAACAGCCCTTGGCCGGATTGATGCCGGGAAATTGGATGAATTGCTTCACCCCGTTTTCGAAACTTCGGCTATTAAAGCGGCAAAAGTACTGGCAAAAGGATTGCCGGCATCTCCGGGCGCTGCAACAGGCCAGGTAGTTTTCTTTGCCGACGAAGCTACAAAATACCCGGTATCAATTTTGGTCCGTGTTGAAACTTCGCCTGAAGACCTAGAAGGAATGCACATTGCCAAAGGTATTTTAACCGCCCGCGGAGGTATGACTTCGCACGCTGCCGTTGTTGCACGCGGAATGGGCAAATGTTGTATATCGGGCGCAGGAGCTGTAAAAATCAATTACAAAACCCGCGTAATGACCATCGAAGGAAAAGAATACTTCGAAGGCGACTG
The DNA here is from genome assembly GCA_947085485.1 of uncultured Prolixibacteraceae bacterium. Taxonomy (GTDB): domain Bacteria; phylum Bacteroidota; class Bacteroidia; order Bacteroidales; family Prolixibacteraceae; genus Draconibacterium. The sequence continues at coordinate 3,080 of CAMTWS010000098.1, read as the reverse complement.
GATTTCGCTAAATGGATCGACAGGTGAAGTTTACGATGGAAAAGTTGCAACCATGGATCCCGACATAAGCGGCGATTTTGGAAAAGTAATGCAATGGGCCGATAAATTCACCCGCATGAAAGTACGCACCAATGCCGATTCGCCCAACGATGCGAAAGTTGCACGCGATTTTGGCGCCCAGGGAATTGGTCTTTGCCGCACCGAACACATGTTTTTCGAAGGCGAAAGGATTAAAGCCATGCGCGAAATGATACTTGCAACCGAGGAATCGGAAAGACGCAAGGCTTTAGATAAATTACTGCCTTTCCAACGCGAAGATTTCGAAGGGATACTGGAAGCAATGGCAGGTTATGGTGTTACAATCAGGTTGCTCGACCCGCCATTACACGAATTTGTGCCTCACGAACCAGCCAACCAAAAAATTATGGCCGACGAAATGGGAGTTTCAGTTGAACAGATTAAAGCATTGGTTGAAGATTTACATGAATTTAACCCGATGTTAGGCCACCGTGGTTGCCGTTTGGGGATTACCTACCCCGAAATTACCGAAATGCAGGCCCGCGCAATTATTGAAGCAGCAGTTAATTTAACCCAAAAGGGTATTGATGCCCGCCCCGAAATTATGGTCCCACTTATAGGAACTGTAAAGGAATATAAACTCCAGGCCGATATTATCCATGCAACCGCCTCTAAAGTTTTTGCCGAAAAAGGGGCGAAATGCGATTATCAGGTGGGTACCATGATTGAAATCCCACGCGCTGCAATGACCGCCGATTTGATTGCAAAAGAAGCAGAATTCTTCTCGTTCGGGACCAACGACCTTACCCAGATGACATTTGGTTATTCGCGCGACGACGCCGGTAAATTCTTGCCTGTTTACATTGAAAAAGGCATCCTGAAAACCGACCCGTTCCAGGTTCTCGATCAGGAAGGTGTTGGCCAATTGATAAGAATGGGCGTTGAAAAAGGCCGCAGCGTAAAACCAAACCTGAAAGTGGGTATTTGCGGCGAACATGGCGGCGAACCTTCATCGGTTATGTTCTGCGACAGTGTTGGAATGGACTATGTGAGTTGTTCGCCTTACCGTGTGCCAATTGCTCGCGTTGCCGCAGCACAGGCAAATCTGAAGTAATAATTGCCGGCGCCGGTTTTTAACCGGTGCCGCAGCTAAAATATAAAAGCCGTCTTTCCGGGGTTAACCGGGGAGGCGGTTTTTTTCGTATGCGTAAACCTGATATCTAAAATTGCGTAAAATACGCCTGTTGGTTATTCAACGGCTTAGTCCTAATTTGTTTTAGCGGGTCGGCTTTCTATTTTCAAATTTAAAAAATAATTGGTGTTCTATCAAATTAGATAAATTTGATTATATATGACACTTAAATTAGAAAATTGCTTTTTACTCTATTTGGCTAACGGTGGGCTTATTACTCCCCCTTGTGGTGTGCCTTTGCCCTGCTTTTGAAGCAGTTCTCCCGATTTTGCCAGCACTGGCATTTGCAACCACCTTCTAATGTACATAACACACCACTTCTCGCTTACATGTTTCTCTACGGCTAACATCAGTTTGTGGATAACCTATTTTTTCGGCTGCATCGCTGATGGTAAGCAGCGAAACCCCCTCGCGGGTTTTCCAGGTGAGGTTGCGCAGTGTTTCCAGATTATAATGCCGCCCGAAATGTTTTGCCACAATTCGCAGGCAGGTTGGTCCGCAGTCCATTGCATCGGGTTGAAGATAATGTGTAAATTTTGGCATATTATTCTTTTAAAGAGACTTAGGTTAAAAAGTTTAAATTTTTGATATTTTTATTGTTGTTCCAAAAACGTAAAAATTCAACTTGGTTTTTATCAGAAATCCTGTAAAATAAGGTGATTTGTTTTCTAAAAACAAACCGTTTTACACCTTTAAAATCCGTATTCGGAAAATCAACATTTCCTTGCCTAAGAATAAATTCAATGTGGTTCACTTCATCGATGAATTTCTGAGCTGCTTTTTCTGACCATTTTTCGAGTAAATAATCAATATTCTCATTATAATCAGTTACTGCAGTTGGATTCCACCTAATTCTTCTCATTTAAATTTCAGATTGGGATACTTTGCACTTGCTTCGTTTAAAACATCCAAATGCTCAACCAATTTACTTTCTTCACTTTTCTCCAATGCTTCCTCAATTGCCTTTTTTTCAAAATCATTCAATTTATATACAGCATTGGTGTCCAACAAAGCGATAAATTTATGATACAGATTTTCAAGATCTTCTTTTGGAAGACGATCTATTTTCCTGAACAATTCCAATTTTATTTCTGCGGCATTCATTTTATTAAATTTTGATGTTGCCCAAAGTTAATTAATTCAAACATAAAAACTGAGCTGCACTCACTTGTATCACGTTGAAGATAATGTGGAAATTTTGGCATAACTCAGTTTTGTTGGCGAAAGATAGTAAAAAATGGATAACCCCATTTAATATAATACCATGATCAAATATCCTTGATCACTTTATTAAAACTTGAAAAGACAAATAATAGGTATTTTATTCAGACTTGTTAAATCGCTCATCCAATACAGCTTTTAGTGGATTAAAAAAACGCAGCAACAAGGTTACGTCATCTGTTAATATCTCACCATCTCCCATTATTTGTTGGGTTTTTGGTAACTGTTTGCCATAAGAAGTAATTAGTGCATTTTCTAATACAACGTCTGCACTGTACATTAATTCATTTGGCACACTTGAAATCTCAGCCATTCTACCAACAAGCATACCAAATTCGTGATAAGGAAAATTGTGAAGTTTGATATTTACGCGTTGCCCTTTTTTTACTTTACCAGAATTCTGAACGGGAAACTGCAACCTTACTTTTATTTGCATTGAATCTCGGGGAACCACAGAAACAACAACCTCCCCTGCTTTCACATTCTGATTTACACTCCAAAATGAAGGTATCCGACCAGCGAACTACATCTTGGGCAGGTCTAATTTTCTGATTTTTTTACAGGCAATAAATTTCCCAGTTGGTTGGCGGGGTAATCGGGGATAATTTCGAGCAGGTTTTTCAGGTATCCGTACGGTTCAATATTCTGG
>CAMTWS010000097.1:0-44777 GCA_947085485.1 uncultured Prolixibacteraceae bacterium | reverse complement strand
TCAGTTTCTTTTCGTCAACTAATTTCATAATTGCCGGCAACGGGCCGGTTACCTTGGTTATCGATGCCCAGTCGTAAATATCGTTTTCCCTTACTCTCAATTTATTATCATAGGTGTGGTATCCGTAAGTTTTATGCAAAATTACGTTTCCGTCTTTGGCAATAAGCACTTGGCATCCAGGGTAAGCGTGTTTGTTTAGCCCAATGTTGGCCAGCGAATCGATTTTTTTGTTGAGTAATTCCGATTTTATTCCCACTTCTTCGGGGATGGTATATGTAAGGCAATTATTTTTTTTTGTTTCAATCCCATCGTTCAATTTAAACCGGTAGTCGATGGTAACGGGTAGTTTTCCGTTTGCGCCGGATGCGCCAAAAATTAACTGGGCTGCCAGTTCCTGAATAAGATTGGTGTTTTGGTAAGCAACAATTAATCCTTTCGCTTGGTGAATATTTCCGAAATGTTTTAACGCGTAAGCATTTCCGAAAAAAACTACAACCGAATTATTTTCCTGAATAACTTCTGTAACGGCTTTTCGTTGTATTTCAGTAGTTCCATAATTTCCTGACGGATAAATATTTATTCCCTGTATTCCGCAAATTACCTGATTATAGCTTTTTAGTTTCAGGCGAATATTTGCCCAATCCTGTGCAGTGGCATTTTTGGAGAGCGTAAAATGGTCGGTTTTAGTATATTTTTCCAGCATTTTCTGGAAAGGTGAAATTTCGCTGGCCCCAATAATTAAAGAGGCAATTTTTAGTGTATCCAAACCCTGAACCGGCAAAATCCCGCTATTTTTTAAAACGGTTAGCGAGTTTCGAATCAGCTTCCGGTTGGTTACCTCATGATAGGGTGAGTTTAGTTTTATAGTTAAATTTCTGGTTTCGACTGGTTTATATTCATTTAAATTTACCCAGCGTTTTAATGCCAGAACGGTAATACATTTTTCATCAATTTCGGCTATGCTCAATTTGCCTTCATTAATTGAGCTTTTTACCGATTGAATTGCTTTTTGCAAATCGGGCACAAATTCGATAATATCGTTTCCTGCAATAAGAGCTTCGGCTTCTGCATTTCCTTTATCTGTTTTAACACCCTTCATATTTATTGCATCAGTTACCACAAATCCTTTATACCCAATCTCATTTTTTAAATAACCGGTTATTATTTTTTTTGAGAGCGAGGATGGGGTCAGCGAATTGTCGATAGATGCTATATTTAAATGTGCGGTCATAATTCCACTGATTCCCCTGTCTGACAAATAGCGGAATGGGTAAGTTTCGAGGGTGTCCATTCTTGCTTTTGAGTGTTTTAAAAAAGGCAGGATTTTGTGCGAATCGGTATCAGTATCGCCGTGTCCCGGAAAATGTTTTGCCACCGGAATAATCCCGGCATCCTGCATTCCACTTGCCACCCACCAAGCTTTTTTTGCCACGTTTTTTTTATCCTCGCCAAACGACCTGAAATTAATAACCGGATTATTCGGATTGGTGTTAATATCGGCAACCGGGGCAAAATTCATGTGTACCCCCATCAATTTCAGTTGGGTGGCAAAATCGCGGCCCATCTGATAAATTAAGGTTGAATCCTGCACAGCGCCAATGGCCTGGGCATACGGAAATTTCATCACGCTGTCAATACGCATCGCCAATCCCCATTGGCCATCGATGGCAACCAAAAGCGGAATTTTCGATTTTTGCTGAAAGTCGTTTATCCAATTTGCCGTTTCAACTGGCGATCCCTGCATAATCAAAATTCCGCCGGGCTTATATAGTTTTATTTGTTCGAGTGCCTTATTTTTACTTATGGGGCCTTGAGCAGGGAAAACAGAAATGGTCATGAGCTGGGCAATTTTTTCATCAAGTGTCATTTTCCCCAGTTGTTCGGTAACCCATTTATCGGTTTTAAACTTAACGAATGGCGGTTCGGTTCCCGTTGCAAAAGAAATTTTGGAAACTGCAAAAAGTAAAACAACGATTAAAAATCTTCCCCTCAAATTCATTCTTCCGGTTTATTTATACAACAAAAACAGTTTTTGCCCATTTTATTCTTGAAACGAAATTTTAAATGGTATTTTCGCAAATATATATATTACGTTTATTAAATCATGCTGAAATTTTTTGGATTGATATTGGTATTGTTGGCAGGCGGATTTTGTTCGGCCATAAACGCCGGTAAAATTATTACCGGGGCTGAGCAACCCGGAAAATATTTACCGCTTATCGAAAATAAAAGGGTAGGGTTGGTTGTTAACCATACTTCGTTGGTTGGGAATGTTCATTTGGTTGATTTTCTGTTAGCAAAAAATATAAAAGTGGATAAAATATTTGCTCCCGAACATGGTTTCCGGGGCGATGCTCCGGCAGGTGAAGTAATTAAGGATGGTATGGATACTAAAACCGGGATAAAAGTTATTTCGTTGTACGGACAAACAAAAAAGCCAACGGCAGCGCATTTAAAAAATCTCGATGTGTTGATTTTTGATATCCAGGATGTGGGATGCCGGTTTTACACTTACATTTCGACGCTTCATTTGGTAATTGAGGCCTGTGCCGAAAATGGGCGGCTATTAATTGTCTTGGATCGCCCAAATCCAAACGGCGATTATGTTGCCGGGCCTGTTCTGAAACCGGGTTTTGAATCGTTTGTCGGAATGGATCCTATTCCCATAGTACACGGATGCACTGTTGGCGAATTGGCAAAAATGATTAATGGTGAAAAGTGGCACAAGGCAGGAAAAAGTTGTAATTTGAAGGTTGTTACGGTTCAAAATTATTCCCATTCTTCGAAATATGAATTACCGGTCAGCCCTTCGCCTAATTTACCAAATTACTTGTCGGTACGTTTATATCCTTCGTTATGTTTTTTCGAGGCTACCAGTGTGAGCGTTGGCAGGGGAACCGATTTTCCATTTCAGGTATTGGGAGGATTGAACAAGAGTTTGGGAACGTTTAAGTTCACCCCGAAAAATATTCCGGGAGTGGCAGTTAAACCACTAAACGAAGGCAAAGTTTGTTACGGGGTCGATCTTCGGTTGTTAAAAGAAGTCCCAAAATTCACCTTAAAATTTTTCATTGATTTTTATAACAAATTTGAAAACAAGGAAGAATTCATTACCCGTGAAAATTGGTTTAACACACTTGCCGGAACCGATGAATTATTGGCTCAAATAAGAAAAGGTAAAAGCGAACAGGAGATTTTTGAATTGCTAAAACCTGATTTGGGAAAATATAAATTGATAAGAAAGAAATATTTGTTGTACCCCGATTTTGAATAATATGAATCACTATTTAGTGCTTGGAATTGTGTTGGGTTATTTCCTGGTTTTGATCGGGATTTCGTGGTTAACCTCGCGAAAAGCTGATGCGCAAACATTTTTTACCGGTAACCGGAAATCGCCCTGGTATTTGGTAGCATTTGGAATGGTGGGCGCTACGCTTTCAGGTGTAACTTTTATTTCGGTACCGGGCGAAGTTGGTAATTCGGCATTTTCATATCTTCAGTTTATATTCGGGAATATTGTTGGTTTCTGGATAGTGGCAGCAGTGCTGCTCCCTTTGTATTACAGATTAAACCTGGTTTCAATTTATACTTTTTTAGATGGGCGTTTTGGTTTTTATTCACATAAAACCGGCTCTTTTTTCTTTCTTATATCAAAACTAATTGGGGCTGCTTTTCGATTGTACCTGGTAGCAGGTGTTTTGCAAATTGCTTTTTTCGATGCATTTAATATCTCATTTTCAATAACAGTTTCAGTAACTATTGGCCTAATTTGGGTTTACACTTTTCGGGGGGGGATTAAAACCATTGTATGGACAGATACTTTGCAAACTTTGTTTCTGTTAAGCGCGGTAATCTTTACAATTGTTGCCATTACAAAAAACCTGCGATGGGATGCTGGAACTTTAATTGATGAACTTGCCAATAATTCAAATTCAAAAATATTCTTTTGGGACTGGCGATTGGGGAATAATTTCTTCAAACAATTTTTTGCCGGAATGTTTATCACCATCGTAATCGTTGGAATGGATCAGGATATGATGCAGAAGAACCTGACCTGTAAAAACATTAAGGACGCTCAGAAAAATATGGTGGTTTTTAGCTTCTCTTTTCTTGTCACGGTTTTTTTGTTTTTATGTCTTGGCGCTTTGCTTTACATTTATGCCGGAAAGGCCGGAATAGCAATACCTGAAAGTACTGATGATTTTTATCCGCTACTCGCACTCAACTATTTCGGGTTACCAGTTACCATCGCTTTTCTGCTTGGGATTATTGCCGCTGCTTATTCAAGCGCCGATTCGGCATTAACAGCTCTTACAACTTCGTTCAGCGTCGATTTTTTGAACATTGAAAAATATGAAGAACATAAAATTCAGAAGATTAAAAGATGGTCGCATTTACTATTTTCAATACTCTTGATCCTTGTTATCCTGCTTTTTAAAGCTATTAATAATGAAAGCATTGTAGTTGCTGTATTCCGCGTTGCTGGTTATACCTACGGGCCAATTTTAGGGTTATTTGTTTTTGGCATGTATTCGGGCAGAAAGGTGAAAGATAAATTGGTTCCGGTTGTGGCTGTAATTTCGCCTGTAATATGTTATTTTATCTCGAAATACTCCGAGTCAATTCTCTTTGGGTATAAATTTGGATTTGAACTATTGATATTAAACGGGTTGATTATCATAACCGGATTATGGCTGATTTCTAAAAAACATGTTTTAAAAGACTAATTATTGTAATTAAATGTTAAAAATTGTAAATTGATTTTTATATTTGTAGTAATAAGTGGTTCGCATAACCGTTATAATAATATTAAATATAGAAAATTGGTCAGGTATCTACTTCAACTTTTGGCGGTGGTCGCTATTGTTGTCGCGCTTTTTTCGTGCGAAGATGAGGGATATTTGAGTTCGCCCGATGCCCAGTTAAAATTTTCGCGCGATACGATAACATTTGATACCATTTTTACGACAATAGGGTCAACAACGCAACGTTTCACTGTTCATAACCCATACAACGGGAATATTTTAATATCACGTATCCGTCTTTCCGGAGGGGCTTTTTCCAATTTCAGGTTAAATATTAATGGCGAGGTTGGAAATGATGTGTTTGAAACTGAAATTCCGGCAAAGGACAGTATTTTTATTTTTGTTGAAGTTACAATTGACCCAAATGGGCAAAACCTTCCTATGGTTGTTCAGGATTCCATTGAATTTACTACCAATTCAAATATTCAGAACGTTCAGTTAATTGCCTACGGACAGGATTTTAAGCTGATAAAAGGGGAGACAATAAAAACTACTACATGGACTTCTGAAAAACCCTATTTGGTATATGATTACGCTTATGTTGACAGTAATTCGGTTTTGACCATTGAACCGGGAACCAGTGTGTATTTTCATAAAGGGGCAGGATTGTATGTAAAGGGAAAAATTAAGGCCAACGGAACTTTTCAGGAACAAATCCGGTTTTTGCCCGACAGACTGGAAGTTTCGTATAAAAATGTGCCTGACCAGTGGAATGGTATTGTTTTGTTTTCGGGCAGCCACGAAAATGTTTTTAACTTTTGTGTTATAAAAAATGCAAATATTGGATTACAGGTTGGAAACATCGAAAACGAAGGCCACGCTTCTGTTAAACTTACAAACAGCCAAATTGAAAATATGGCTTATGCTGGATTGTTCGCCATTAAATCTAAAATTTATGCCTATAACGTTTTAATTGCCAATTGTGGATTTTATGCTGCGACGCTATTGGTTGGCGGCGAATACGAGTTTTATCATACAACTGTTGCGAACTATTGGGGTAAATATACCACCAAAGCGCGTTCAACGGCCTCTTTGGTAATTTCAAATGTTTTGATAATCCGGAATTCAAAAGGAGGAACAGTGACTTATACCGGTGATTTGAAAAAAGCTAATTTTGGCAACAGCATTATTTTTGGCAACCATATCCAGGAAATTGAATTGGGAAACAACAATAAAAACGAGTTCAATTTCCTTTTCGAAAATTGTATTATTCAGGTAGCCGATACGTTTAATACCTCGAGTGGCGAATATTTCAAAAATATTTGGAAAGGCGCCAAATACGACCCGTTATTTATTGATCCGTACAAAGAATATAATTACCAGTTAGACACTTTATCTCCGGCAAAAGATGTGGGCAAACTTCAGTATGGGCTGCAATTTCCGTTGGATATTTTAAACAGGGACAGAACGGCTGACAAGGGGCCGGATTTGGGGGCTTACGAGCGAATAGAAAAGAAAAATGGGAAATAAGTCTGTTATTGTCTTTCTGTTATTTGTCTGTTTAACACCACATTATTTGTTTGCTCAGCAAAATCCAGGTGAATCTTCAATTCTTTTTTATAATGTCGAGAACCTTTTTGATACAAAGGATAATCCGCAAACTGATGATGACAATTTTACACCGGATGGAGAAATGCGCTGGACAAGTAAGCGGTTAAGCGAAAAACTCCTGAATATTTCGAAAGTAATTTTAAGCGCTTCGGGTTGGGATGTGCCCGATATAATTGTTTTGGCCGAAATTGAAAATCGTGATGTTTTAGAGAGATTAATTGATCAAAACCCATTAAAATCTGTTCCTTATAAAATAATTCATAAGGAATCGCCTGATCGCCGGGGAATTGATGTGGGTTTAATATACAACTCAGCTCGATTTTTTCCTTTGGAGTACAATTATTATCCTTTATTAGTGAATAATAAACCACTCAGCACAAGGGAGATTTTATATGTTTCAGGTGTTCTGAACGGAAAAGATACTTTACATATTTTTGGTAATCACTGGCCTTCGCGATATTCGGGATTTTTGGAAACCAAATCTTTAAGAAAAGCTGCGGCAACTCTTTTACGGGCCAAGGTTGATGAATTAAACAGGAAATATCGATCGCCAAAGATTGTGATTCTTGGTGATTTTAATGACAGTCCTGAAGATGAGTCCACCTCTAAAATATTGAAAGCAGGAAAAGTTGAACAACCGATTGATGAAAATCAACTCCATAACCTGTTTTTTGATTTGAAAAGAATTGATCAGGGCACTTTAAAATACCAGTCGCAATGGTTTATTTTCGATCAGGTTATTGTTTCGGGTTCATTGTTGTTGGCCAGAACAGGGATTTATACCAAACCCGAAAATGCCGGAATACTGGCTCTTCCGTTTTTATTGGAGGAAGATCGGAAATTTGGAGGCCAAAAACCTTTCCGAACCTATTACGGATTTACGCATAATGGCGGGTTTAGCGACCATTTACCTGTTTTACTAAAATTGAATACGGCAAATTAAGACTTTCGGGCTAATCCAAGTTCGCTGGCTTTTTGCAGCATAAATTCATACGCTTCGGCAAAATCGTTGTGAATAATACCATCGAGAATTGCATCTTTTATGGCGTCTTTTATAATCCCAACTTCCCGGCAAGGTTCAATCGCAAAGGTTTCCATAATAAGTTCGCCGTTTACAGGGGGTTCAAAATTCCGAACAGCATCTTTTTCTTCAATTTCCTTCAGTTTTTCTCTTACTAAAAGAAAATTTTTCATGTAACGTTTTACCTTGTCCGAATTCTTTGAGGTGATGTCGGCTTCGCAAAGTGTCATTAAATCATCGATATCATCGCCAGCTTCAAAAAGCAAGCGGCGAACTGCCGAATCAGTAACTACTTCTTCAGAGAGTACAATTGGGCGCATGTGAAGTTGCACCATTTTTTGCACATATTTCATTTTCTCGTTTAACGGGAGTTTCATCCGTTTAAATATTCCCGGAATCATTTTCACTCCAACAAAGTTGTGTGCATGAAAAGTCCATCCCTGTCCTTCGACATATTTTTTTGTCACAGGTTTTGCAATGTCGTGCAGTAATGCCGCCCAACGCAACCAAAGATTTTCGGTACATGGCACAATTCTGTCCAATACTTCCAAAGTATGATAAAAATTGTCTTTATGGCCAACCCCATTTACTTTTTCAACGCCTTTTAACTGCAACAATTCAGGAAAAATTATTTTCAGGAGACCGGTTTCTTCCATCAGTTTAAACCCAACGGAAGGTTTCTCCGTCATCATTATTTTATTGATTTCATCAATGATTCGTTCGCCTGAAATTATGTTTATCCGGTCCCTGTTTTTTGAAATCGATTGTAAGGTTTCTGCCTGAATTTCAAAACCAAGCTGGGTTGAAAACCGGATGGCGCGCATGATACGCAAAGGATCGTCGGTAAAGGTGATGTCGGGATCCAGCGGGGTCCTGATAATTTTATTTTTTAAATCATCTATCCCATGAAAAGGATCGACCAATTCTCCAAAATTCGATTTGTTTAAACCAAGAGCTAATGCATTTATTGTAAAATCGCGGCGGTTCTGGTCGTCTTCAAGTGTTCCGTTTTCAACAACAGGTTTTCTTGAATCACTTTGATACGACTCTTTCCGGGCCCCTACAAACTCAATTTCAAGGTCTTTGTATTTTAACATGGCAGTGCCAAAATTCTTGAAAATATTGATCTGGGGCTTGTTTTTGAGATTCTCTGCCACTTTTTTGGCAAGTTCGATACCACTGCCAACGGTAACAATATCGATATCTTTCGATTTTCGTTTTAAATAGATATCGCGGACAAACCCGCCAATAACGTATGTTTCCAACTGCATTTGGTCGGCTGCCTTTGATATTTCCTGAAATATATTGTTTTGTAATTGTCTGTTCATAGTCTGTCAAAATTCATTGTGCCTTTGTAATTATTCTGACACAATCTGAAAAAATCGTGACAAAATTACAATTATTTAGTTGAAATCGGGTTGAAATTTTTCTATTCGGAAAAGAGGCATTATATTTGATATATAAATATCGACATAAATAGATATATAGATTAAATTTTTTAAAAATAAGTATTATGCTGGAACATTTAACAATGGAAACTTTCAAGGAAAAAGTTTTCAATTTCGAGGCAAACAAAGAGTGGAAATACGAGGGAGACAAACCTTGTTTGATTGATTTTTATGCCAATTGGTGTGGTCCATGTAAAATGGTTGCCCCCGTTTTGGAAGAGTTGCAAAAAGAGTATGGGGACAGAATTGTAATTTATAAAGTTAATACCGAAGACCAGCAGGAGTTAGCCGGTATGTTTGGTGTACAGAGTATCCCGTCGTTGCTTTTTGTGCCGCAGGAGGGACAACCTCAAATGGCAATGGGCGCCTTACCGAAACAAACTTTCGAAAAAGCAATTGCCGATGTTTTAAAGGTGGAAAAGCCGCTTTTGAATTAGAAGCAGTCAAGTACTTTTTCAAGTTGAATCGCACGCGAGCCCTTAATTAAAACATCGCCTTCTGTAATTGGTGTTTTTTGAATGAAAGCGCAAAGCAGTTCAACATTTAAAAAGGATTGGCAGTTGAAATTGCCGGAAATTTCAAGGAAGTTTTTACCTACAGTAAAAACTTTGGTTACCGGATAGTTTTTTAACAATTCGAGAATAGCTGTGTGTTCATGCCTGGAATAAACTCCCAACTCGAGCATATCGCCAAGAATAAGGAAACTGCTGTTTGAAACGCTGGTAAAAAAGCTTTTTATTGATGCCTGCATGCTGGTTGGATTGGCATTGTAGGCATCCATAATTATTTTAAGTCCATTTTTAGTAATTAGCTGTGATCGATTGTTTTGAGGGTAATAATTTTTTAATGCTTTTTGAATCAGCAAAGGCTCAACCTCAAAATAATTTCCGATACAAGCTGCTGCCAGTATATTTTCAAAGTTGTAATCGCCGGTAAGGTTTGTGTTTAAGTACAATACACCTTTTTTGAAATTGGCTTTTAAATGAACAAATGGCGGCGATGAAATCAATTCTCCGGTAAAACTGGCATTCTCATGTCCGAAGCTGATTTTATTTTTGATTTCGAGGGTCAGTTCGGTAAGAATTGGGTTATCGTGATTATAGAAAATAATCCCGTTCTTATTTTTGATGTACTTATATAATTCTGACTTGGTTTTTATAACGCCTTCAAAGGACCCAAATCCTTCGAGGTGAGCTTTTCCGATGTTGGTAATCAACCCAAAGTCAGGCTCGGCAATAGCGCACAGATCGGCAATATCGCCCAGGTGATTTGCTCCCATTTCAATTACGCCAAATTCTGTATCAGCATTCATTTTTAATAGGGTAAGTGGAACGCCGATGTGATTATTTAAATTTCCTTCAGTAAAACTCACATTAAATTTTTGAGAGAGAACCGATGAAACCAGCTCTTTGGTAGTTGTTTTTCCGTTTGAGCCGGTAATTCCCAAAATTGGTATCCCCAGTTTTTTGCGGTGCAAATTGGCAAGCTCTTTTAACGTCTGTAATACATTTTCAACAAGAATTGTTTTATCTGAAACCAGGTATCCTCCTTCGTCGATAATTGCACAACAAGCGCCTTTTTCCAAAGCTGTTGCGGCAAATTTATTTCCGTTGAAATTGTCTCCTTTGAGGGCAAAAAAAATGCAGTTCTTTTCAATCTTCCTGCTGTCGGTCGAGATTACGGGATTTTTCTTAAATATCTGATAAATTTTTTCTGTGTTTGTCATTCTTAAAAAATAATATCATTTCGAAAATTAAAGGAATCGGTTACCGGATTCTATATCTCTTGAATTTACCCTTTTAATGCTTCGGCGCCACTTACAATTTCCAGGATTTCACCCGTAATTGAAGACTGGCGGGCCTTGTTGTATTGCAACGTAAGATAATTGAGCAGTTCGGTGGCATTTTCGGTCGATTGGTGCATGGCTGTTAAACGGGCGCCGTGTTCAGCCGCGTGCGAATCGAGCAATGCTTTGTAAAACTGTATTTTCAATATCCGTGGAACCAACTCCTGGATGATATATTCTTTTGAAGGTTCGTAAATAAAATCGGTATTTGTTTTTTTACTTTCGTCTTTAATTATTTCGATGGGAAGAAATTGTTCGGTAGTTTGAATCTGTACAGCGGCATTTTTAAACAGGTTATAAACTATTTCAACACGGTCGTAGGCGCCTTTTTCAAAGGCATTCATTACCTCTAACACAATTATTGAAACTTTTTCGAACGAAAGCTCGTGGTAAATACCATTGTTATTATCCACCACCTTCATTCCGTAGTGTTTCAATTGCCTCATCCCCTGTTTCCCGATACATAAAAACTGAACATTCCCAAGTTCCAGTTGTCTGCTGTATTTTTCGTTTACCAGCATTACCGCGCTTTTGGTGATATTTGTGTTAAAACCTCCGCATAAACCACGATTCGATGAAATTAACACAACCAGTACTTTTTCGGGTTCGCGTTGCTTTGTGTAAACCGAATCTTCAGCGTTTTCGAGGCTGGCGCTTATTGACCTTAAAATCCAATGCAGTTTGTTGACATACGGGCGCATCTGGGAAATCGCATCCTGTGCTTCTTTAAGTTTCACCGCCGATACAATTTTCATCGCACTTGTTACCTGCCGGGTGGTTTTTACCGATGCAATCCGTGTTCGTATTTCCTTTAAACCAGCCATATTTTAGTGAATGTGTTACTTCTTATATTTTTCTGCTATTTCTGTTGCAACTACCCGAATTATCTCTTCGGCTTTTTCAGTTAAGTTTCCATCTTTTAATTCATCAAGGGTCGAGCGATACTGCATTTGCATTATTTCGTGGAAATCGGTTTCAAACTCTTTAACTTTTTCAACAGGGACATTTCTCAACAACTCATTTGCACCGCAATAGATGATGGCAACTTGCTGTTCAATGCGTAAAGGCGAGTATTGTCCCTGCTTTAATATTTCCACGGTTTTGCGCCCTTTGTCGAGTATTCGCATAGTTGCAGCATCAAGGTCGGAGCCAAATTTTGAAAATGCCTCCAATTCGCGGAATTGAGCCTGGTCAATTTTCAAAGTCCCTGCAATTTTCTTCATTGCTTTTACCTGAGCATTCCCCCCCACGCGCGAAACCGAAATACCGACGTTAATTGCCGGGCGGATTCCGGCGTTGAACAGGTGCGGCTCAAGAAAAATCTGGCCATCGGTAATCGAAATTACATTGGTTGGGATGTAAGCCGATACATCGCCCGCCTGTGTTTCAATAATTGGGAGCGCTGTCAACGAGCCACCCCCTTTTACCTTGTCTTTCAGGCAGTTTGGCAAGTCGTTCATTTTTGCCGCTACTTCATCGCTTTCAATAATTTTTGCTGCACGTTCCAACAAACGCGAGTGCAGATAAAAAACATCGCCAGGGTAGGCTTCACGCCCCGGAGGACGACGAAGCAACAACGAAACTTCGCGGTAAGATACAGCTTGTTTCGACAAGTCGTCGTAAATAATAAGGGCATGCCTACCGGTATCCCTGAAATATTCGCCAATTGAAGCTCCTGCATAAGGCGCATAAAACTGCAAAGCAGCAGGCTCGGAGGCCGGCGCCGATACAATTACAGTGTATTGCATGGCCCCATGTTTTTCGAGTGTGGCAGCAATGTTGGCAACAGTTGAACCTTTTTGACCAATGGCCACATAAATACAGTAAACAGGTTCGCCTTTTTCAAAATTTTCGCGCTGATTGATAATGGTATCGATGGTAATCGCTGTTTTCCCCGTCTGGCGGTCGCCGAGAATTAATTCGCGCTGACCGCGGCCAATCGGGATCATTGCATCAATGGCTTTTATTCCGGTTTGAAGTGGTTTCTTAACCGGTTGGCGATAAATTACCCCGGGAGCTTTTCTTTCCAAAGGCATCTCCAGCAATTCGCCCTGAATTGCCCCTTTCCCATCGATGGGCTCGCCCAATGTATTAATAACACGGCCAAGCAATTGTTCGCCAACCATGATGGAAGCAATTCTTTGCAACCGTTTAACCGCATCGCCTTCCTTAACTTTCGATGAGAGCCCGAGAAGTACTGCTCCTACGTTGTCCTCTTCAAGGTTCAGAACAATTCCTTTAACACCGCTTTCGAACTCGATCATTTCGTTTGCCTCAACGTTCGAAAGGCCATAAATACGCGCAAGTCCATCGCCTACTTGCAAAACGGTACCAATTTCTTCGAGTTCGGCCTGCGATTTAAAGCCTTCTAATTGATGCTTTAAAATTTGAGATATTTCGGTTGGTTTTATGTTTGACATCATTATCTTGTTTTTTCGCTTCGAATACAATTATTTAATTTCAGACCCCATAAGATCCTGTTTTATTTTTCTAAGCTGGGTAGTCACACTTGAATCGTACTGTTTATCATCTATTTTGAGAATAAGTCCTCCAATTATTTCGGGTCGGACCTGACAGGAAATTTCAACTTTTGAGTTCAACTCTTTTTCTATCAGGGATTTTATTTTATCTACTGTTTTTGTATTTATTTCAGAGGCAGTTAACAGGACTGCCGATTTAATATTTTGTTCTTTTCGGGTTAGTTCCAAAAAGTTACGGCAAATTCCCTGAATGTGGTTTTCTCTTTTATTATAGGTAATCAGTAAAAGAAAATTTAAAGTTAAGGAGTTAATATCTTCTTTAAATATTTTAGTAATCAGCTCTGCTTTTTTTGAAGTTTTTACAACCGGACTTTCCAGTACAAGAAAAAAATCGGAAGAGTGAATACAAACATTAAAAACTTTTTGAATATCAGTTTGTACCGTATCAAGTATATTTTTATCCTTTGCTGCTGCGAATAAAGCTTTTGCGTATCGTACCCGTATTGCACTTGTACTCATAAGTCTTAATTCAGTTTAATATCGTCGATTAAACCATCCACCATTTTTTCCTGTTCCGATTTGTTGCTCAACTCTTTTCTTATCACCTTTTCGGCAATCATTACCGAAAGTTCGGCCACCTGCTTTTTAATATCGTTAATGGCCGCAATTTTTTCGGCCTGAATTTGCTGCTGAGCGAGTTCAACGCTTTTGGCTGTTTCCTGAATGGCCTTTTCTTTTGCTTCGGCAATAATTTTGTCTTTTATTTCTCTTGCTTCCTTAAGAATGGTGTTTTTTTCCTGTCTGGCCTCGGCAATAATTCTTTCGTTGCCGGCTTTTAACCCGGCAACTTCTTTTTTAGCCTCTTCGGCTAAATTTAAAGCCTGGGAAATTGATTCTTCCCTGTCTTTCAACGCAGTTAAAATTGGTTTCCATGCAAATTTCCGGAGAATGAAAAGTAAAATCCCGAAAATAATGACCATCCAAAATATTGTCCCGGGATTCGGAGTAACTAAACCCATAATTTTAATTTTTTAAAGTTGATGGCAATACAACCTTCGGCAATCCCGAAGGTTGTTGCCAAAAAATTTTTAGCTGGTAAAAATAACCAGAGCACAGACAATTACTGCAAAGAAGGCTACGCCTTCAATTAAAGCAGCAGCAACAATCAAGTTTGAGCGGATATCCCCGCTGGATTCGGGTTGGCGCGCAATAGCTTCCATGGCTGCAACGCCGATTTTTCCAATACCCATAGCTGCCCCAATTACAGCTAACGCGGCTCCTAAAGCAGCGCCGGCTTTGCCGATTGCCGCGCCCGCAGTTGCCTGAGCAGTTGCCTGAAGTAATACAGTTAAAATTGCTGATAGCATAGCATTTAATTTAAATAATTAATATTAATGATGATCTGCTGTCGCCATTCCAAAATAAAGCGCCGACAACATAGTAAAAACATAAGCTTGTATAAATGAAACCAACACATCGAGCAATAAAATAAATACCGATAATGCGACGGAAACGGGACTAATCCCGAAACCTGCCGCTGCCCCCATTAAACTGCCAAAAATAAAAATCAGGCTCAGGAACACGGTCAGGATCAAATGCCCGGCCAACATATTGGCAAATAATCGCACCATTAATACAAATGGTTTGGTTATTACTCCGGTAAACTCGATGATGAGCATCAAAGGAATAGGGAATTTCAACCACCACGGTACATCGGGGTTGTAAATTTCTTTCCAGTAATGTTTGTTTGCGCTAAAGGTTGTTACTCCAAATGTAAACAATGCCAACACCATTGTAACAGCTAAATTACCGGTAACGTTGGCGCCAAAAGGGGGAATCGGGATTAATCCAATCAAGTTAGCAATTAAAATAAAGAAAAAAAGCGTTAACAAAAAAGGCATAAACTTTTCATATTTTTTAATGCCGATGGCAGGTCTTGCAACCTCATCGCGAATGAACAGTATAATTGGTTCCAGTAAATTCTGAAGTCCGGTAGGGGCTTTGTTTATGGTCTGTTTTGCTCTTGCAGCCATCCATATAAAAACCCAAAGTAAAATGATTACGGCAATCAGGATTTCTGCCACAACTTTGGTAATCGAAATATCGATTGGTTTCCCTATTTCAGCCCCGTTATTATCCAATTCAACAATTTTACCTTCAAACTCTTTACTGTCCGATATCCTGAATCCGTTATAATCATCGCGCCCATGATGGAATTTTGATGACATAAAAACATGAAAACTTTTATTACCGTGCAATTCCGGGTTTCTGCTGTACAAAATTATAGGCAACGGAATACTGATGTGTGTTTCCCCAAAAGATATAATATGCCAATCGTAAGAATCTGAAACGTGCCCGATGGTGAATTTTCCTGCATTGAACTCCAGTTTTGCAAGCGTGTCGCCGGCTGCAACCTCATGCGGTTCATTTGCCAATACCGGGCTAAATGAAAAAGTACTTAGTATTAATATTAAAATTATTCCGGCGGAATGCTTTAACATAGTTTTAGAATGTTTTACTAATATCCACAAATTTATAAGATTTTTTTTACGATGGATGAAAAAAAACCTTTTTCAAAAGTTAATAATTCAATTCTCAATAATACAGATTTTTTTCCAATCAAATTATGCTTTTTTTTGTTTGTTTGTTGTTACTCTGATTAATGATACAACTTCGAAAACCGTAAAAACGAAGTAAAACACCATAAAACAGATTACAAAAACTTTTGCATTTTTTTTGTCAACGGCAATATAAACAACTGCCACAGCCGTATATAAAAACAGTTTAAAAACAGTAACAAGCATATTTCTGAGGGTAAATTTAGTCATGTCTTTTCTTGCAAGTTTCAACTGATATGCATGTATTGAAACCGATGTTAGCGCAAAAAACAACAAAAGAAGAGGTAAAACCGGCAAATAATATTGAGGAAAAAACTGTGTAAAAACCAACCAGCCGATTAAAGTCAGCACAACTGAAATTGAGGCGATATTTAAAATAAATCGTTTCATTATTAATTCCAATTATTTCTTCTTCAGCAGGTTTCTTGTACCATAAATAATTGCAAGCACAACAGAAAAAGTCATCAATCCAAGTGTAAATCCTTTAAATTCGTTTTTCATCCACTGGTCGATTTTATAACCCACATAAGTGCCAACAACTATAATGGCCATCATCTCGAATCCAAGGGTGGAGTAGCTGATAAAATTATCGAACTTATTTTTGCGCGTATTTTTCTGGTTCATTTAACGGTTTTGTACCATCCATTACACAAGTCCCGGAGAACAAAGAACCGGGTTCAACCGACAGTTTTCCGGCAATAATATCGCCAATAATTTGCGATGCAGATTTCATGTTAAGCAATTCGCTGGCAGTAACTTTCCCTTTAATGTACCCCGAAACCTCAATGTTATTGCAAACGATTTGCCCTTCAATTCTCCCTTTTGGCCCAATTACCAACCGGCCTTTCGCCGAAATGTTCCCCAATAATTCACCATCGATTCTAATGTCGCCGTTGGCAACAATATCGCCTTTTATTTTGGTCCCTTGACTGATAATATTAATTGACTGGTTCGGGCCCTCGTTATTTGCAGTTAGCTTTGCCATTTTATGTCCTGTATTGGTTTTATTGAACAACATCTTTCTTTAGGTATTTTAGAGGGTTGAATGTACAAATATTTTTCTTATTTCGGATCGTACGCCCATTTCAGGTAAACGCTGCCCCAGGTAAAACCGGCGCCAAATGCAACCAATATAATGTTATCGCCTTTTTTTAGCTTTTTTTCGTAATCGTATAAGCACAACGGAATAGTTGCCGAGGTTGTATTTCCGAATTTCTGAATGTTAATCATTACTTTATCGGTTCCAACCCCCATGCGGCGGGCAATTGCATCGATAATGCGCATGTTTGCCTGGTGCGGAACCAGCCATGCAACATCTTCCGATTTCAGATTATGTTTTTTCATTATTTCCCCGGCCACATTGGCCATGTTCGAGACTGCCGCCTTAAATACAACCTGGCCTTCCTGGTAAACAAAATGTTCCAGTCTTTCAACAGTTTCGCGCGAGGCCGGCAGTAAAGAACCTCCCGCTTTCATGTGCAGGTGGTGTCGCCCCAAACCATCGACCCGGTTAAGGTAATCGATTACACCAATATCTTCGGTAGTTGGTTCAAGAAGAACTGCTGTGCCGGCATCGCCAAAAAGCGGACAGGTTGTGCGGTCGGCATAATTGGTGATAGCCGACATTTTTTCGGCCGCAACTACAATTACCTTTTTATACCTGCCCGATTCGATAAACTGAACTGCAGTTGACAATGCAAAAATAAATCCAGAGCAGGCAGCATTTAAATCGAAACTCCAGGCATGATGTATCCCAACTTTTTGGGCAATAATATTGGCAGTTGCCGGAAAAGGCATATCGGGCGTAATGGTAGCACAAATGAGCATGTCGATCTCATCAGGCGAAGTATTGGTTTTTTTGAATAAATTTTTTACCGCTTTGGCTCCCAGGTCGCTTGTGGCTTTTCCAGGCTCCTTGTAAATACGGCGCTCCTTAATTCCAATGCGTTGCATTATCCACTCGTCGGTGGTGTCAACCATGGTGCTAATCTCCTCGTTTGTTAACCGGTATTTGGGTAAAAATGCCCCAACTCCTGTAATTGCCGCTCTTAACGTTGCCATTGCTTTTATTGTTTCACTAAAATAAAAGGAAAAAAAACCAGGTGGTCAACCTGGTTTAAACTGCAATTTCTTTTACAATTACCTGCTTTCCTCTGTAGTATCCACATTCAGGACAAACAGTATGGTATTTAACAGTAGTGCCACAATTCGAACAGGCAGCAAGTGTAGGCGCAACAGCTTTGTAATGCGTGCGCCTTTTGTCTCTTCTCGTTTTCGATATTCTATGCTTTGGATGTGCCATAATAGATGTATTAATTATTATTATTATTTCCCAGTTTTCTCAATGCATCCCAGCGGGGATCGGTTGTAACCTCATCCTCATTTTCGGGGTGCATATAATTTTTAAGTTTCTCAAGCATTTCTTTGTTGCAATCTCTTTTACCATCTCTGTTTTTTTGATGAACATGCCGCAAGGGAATGCTTAATGTTACAAATTCGTAAATAATTTGAGCAAGGTTAATGTGGTGTTCATCGGGCAAAACCCAAATTACGTCTTCCCCTTCGTCGAACTCTTTTTCCCCAAATTTCACAAACATTTCTGTGCTGTTTTTTATTGGTTGCTGGTAAAACTCCAAACAACGGTCGCAGGTGAGCTCGAGCCATCCGCTAATTTTGAAATGAAATTTGATAAACGAGCTTCGTTTTTCAAGTACAACTTCAATCTTAACTTTGCCATTATCAACCAGGCTCTCTTCAAAATGTTCAAAGAACTTATTGTCCACTTCAAATTCGAAATCGTGCAGGCCTTCATTAAGGCCCTTAAACTCAATATTATATTTCATTTTCCAGCTCACGTTTCGAAAAAAGTGTTGCAAAAGTATAAATTTTTTATCAACACCCGAAAAATTCACGAAAATATTTGGAATATGATCCAAAATGAATAAAACGTGTTTTCAGGTTTACTCATTTATTGTTTCTTGTCGGGTGTCATTGATTTCTATTTATTCAGAACAATCCGAAAAGTGGTCCCTTTGCCAATTTCAGACCATTTGATGAATATTTTACCGTTGTGGTAATTTTCAATAATTCGTTTTGCCAGCGACAACCCCAATCCCCAGCCCCGTTTTTTTGTGGAGAAGCCGGGTTGGAAAATGGTTTTAAACTGCGATTTAGGCACACCTTTGCCGGTATCGGTAAAGTCGATAAAAATCAGATTTCCCTTTTTACTTAAATCGATTTTGATGGTACCATTGTTGCCCATGGCATCGATGGCATTTTTGCACAGGTTTTCGATTACCCACGAAAAAAGTGCAGCATTTAAAGGAGTTTCAATAACATCGGTTTCTGAAAACGATGTTTTAAAGATTACTTTGTTCGATGAACGGGTTTTTAAATAGTTTATGGTAGAATTTAATGCTTCAACCAAATTTGCAGGGAACAACTCGGGTTTTGAGCCAATTTTTGAAAATCGCTCTGTAATTCTTTCCAGCCGTTCGGTATCTTTTTCGAATTCTTTTATCAGCGTTTCATCTACATCCTGGAGTTTCAGTATTTCAATCCAGGCCATTAACGAAGAAATGGGCGTTCCCAACTGGTGCGCTGTTTCTTTCGACATCCCCACCCAAACCTGGTTTTGCTCGGCCCGCTGAGTGGCGCTAAAAGCAAAGTAGGCCACCATAATAAAAATTACTATCACAAAAAGTTGTATATAAGGATAGTACCGCAAATTGCGCAATATACTCGATTCGCGGTAATAGAGCAGCAGTGTGTTATTTTCTGACAGGACAATGGGTATCGGCTCAACCCTTTCCTTCATTTTTTTAAGCTCGCGGGATAATACTTCCTGTTTTCGGCCCGGGCTGTATTTAATATTGGCATCGGTATTAAACGAACCATCTTTTTCAATAATAATTATAGGTATCGTCGTGTTTTGGGTTGCAACCAAACTGAGAAAATTTAAATAATTGGTATTTAACTGTTCCATTTCGGGAGATGTGACGTCAATGCCGGCATCGATTAATTCTTTGGTGGCCTCGGCCCAAAGCTCCACCTTTTTACGCTCTTCCTGAGCCATTTTACCGGTAAGCCAATGGGTATATAATAACGAAGATACCCCAATTAATATGGCAATTAAAAGGAGAAGGATTTTTCCGCGTCGTCGTTTCAGGTAAATATCCAATGCAAATAATTTTATTGTACAATAGTTGAAAACGGAGGAAAGGCAATAATATTATACCAGGTTATTTCCCAAGCAATCCATGAACTGTATTTGTTATTCCTTTTACATCGATTCCACATTCCCTGTATAAATCTTCTGCTGAACCGTGTTCTATAAATTTGTCGGGAATACCCAATAGTTTAATGGTTGCTGAATAATTATTTTCGGCCATAAATTCCAAAACAGCGCTTCCAAATCCTCCCTGGATTATGCCGTCTTCGATGGTGACGATTATTTTAAAGTTTTCAAAAACTTCGGTAAGCAGTTCTTTATCGATAGGTTTTACAAATCGCAAATCGTAATGGGCAGCCGAAATATTTTTGTTCCCGAGGCTTTTAACAGCTCGCTTTGCAAAAATCCCGGCTTTACCAATACTCAGCAGCGCCACATCATCCCCACCGTTGAGTTTACGCCCTTTCCCGATTTCAATTTTTTCGAAAGGCTTTTTCCAGTTGGGTTCTATGCCACATCCACGGGGATACCTGATTGAAAAAGGCAGCTTGTTTTCGGGCAATTGGGCAGTGTACATCAGGTTTCGCAGTTCAATTTCGTCCATAGGCGCCGATACAATCATGTTTGGAATTGAACGCATGTAGGCAATATCGAAAACGCCGTGATGGGTTGGGCCATCTTCGCCAACCAAACCGCCGCGATCGAGACAAAAAATAACCGGGAGCTTTTGAATTGCCACGTCATGAATTATCTGGTCGTAAGCCCGCTGCATAAAAGTGGAATAAATATTGCAAAACGGAACCATTCCCTGGGTAGCCAACCCGGCCGAAAATGTTACTGCATGTTGCTCGGCAATCCCAACGTCGAAAGCCCGATCGGGCATTTTTTCAAACATAAGGTTCATGGAACAACCCGTAGGCATTGCAGGGGTAATCCCAACTATCTTGTCATTCAGTTCGGCCAGTTCAACAAGTGTTTCGCCAAATACATTCTGAAATTTTGGCGCTTTTTCAACCGGGCAATCGCACGAATAAATTTCGCCCGTATCCTTGTCAAAAACACCAGGGGCATGATACCGGGTCTGATTGATTTCGGCATGTTTAAACCCTTTGCCTTTTTGGGTAATGACGTGAAGTAATTTTGGGCCGGGAATATTTTTTAAATCAGTTAAAACCTCGGTAAGGTATATGATGTCGTGCCCGTCAATCGGGCCAAAATACCTGAAATCGAATGCTTCAAAAAGGTTGTTTTCCTTCAGAAGTATATTCTTAAGGGCATGTTGGTTTTTTTGGATAATACTCCTCGCTTTTTTTCCAAAGCCATCCAATTTTCCAAGCCCTTCCCACAAATCATTTTTAAACCTGTTGTAGGTTTCCGATTTGGAAATATTCAGCAAATAACGGTTCATTCCACCAACGTTCGGATCGATAGCCATGTTGTTGTCGTTGAGGATCACAAGTATATCTGAGTTATTTCCGCCGGCATTGTTTAAAGCTTCAAAAGCCATACCCCCGGTCATTGCCCCATCGCCAATCACGGCTATCACTTTTCTGTCTTTCTCGTTTTTTAACCGCGATGCCACAGCCATTCCAAGCCCTGCCGAAATTGATGTTGAGGCATGTCCAACCCCAAACGAATCATATTGGCTTTCTTCAATTTTCGGGAACCCGCTTATGCCTTTAAATTTCCGGTTGGTATTAAAAATTTCACGCCGCCCGGTCAATATTTTATGTCCGTATGCCTGGTGGCCCACATCCCAAATGAGTTGATCGTAAGGTGTGTTATACACATAATGCAAAGCAACGGTGAGCTCCACCACGCCTAAACTTGCTCCAAAATGACCTGGATTTATTGATAATTCATCAATAATAAAATTTCTTAAATCGTTGCAGACTTCGGGCAGATCGTTTAACTGAAGTTTTTTTAAGTCGGCCGGACTATCTATTTTTTCTAATAAGCTTTCCTTTTTATCAATCATTTTTGCGAAAAAATATTTTCAAAGTTAAAACAAATCTTATTTCTGAACATTAGCGTTAATAAGGTATAAACCATTCAGGGTTAACATTGGCTCAATTATTTTTACACTTTTCGTAAGTGGTGCAATTAACGAACTTAAACCGCCTGTGGCAACAACTGTAAGTTTTTCATCGAGTTCGTTTTGGGTCCGCTCAATAATAGAATCAACAAGCCCGGCGAAACCAAAAATTACTCCCGATTGTATGGCATGAACCGTATTTTCGCCCAAAACCGAAGGCGGCGGTGTTAAATGAATTTGTGGGAGTTGGGCAGTTTTGCCGGCCAAAGCGCCTACCGCAGTAAGCAGTCCGGGAGCAATGGCTACTCCTCTTATTTCTGCATCTTTACCAATGGTAGTAAAAGTGAGCGCTGTACCAAAATCAATAATTGTGGTAAGTTTTCCAAATTTTTCGTAAGCAGCAACTGCATTGGCAACCAGGTCGGAGCCAATTTGATAAGGGTTTAAGACTTTTATCGGCAGTTTATGGTAAATTTCAGGTATTACCGAAACAATATTTCCGGCCGGCAACAATTTTGAAAGCATTTCGGTAAACTGATAAACCAACGAAGGAACAACGCTGCTGATTATTATTTCGTTAATGTCGGCTGTACATATATTACCGTCGGAGAGCAGCGAGCTAAAAATAACCCTGTACTCATCGGCCATTTTTAACGGATCGGTTTGAATTCGCCAGTTGTGCAGCCATTGGCCGTTGTTATTTATGCCAAATACAATATTTGTATTACCTATGTCAATCGCAAGTAACATATTGCCTTGTTATATCAATTTTTAAAAGACAAACTTAGCTGAATATATTTTTACAACAACTTTATTTCCTAAAAATTTTGATTTTACAGATAATTTGATTTTTGAAAAAAAATGTGTTAATTTATGACACAGATTGATTTCAATTTAAGGTGTGATATCATGGAAAAAGCAAAAAATCCGTTAATTTTCATTATCGAAGAGAGTATTATTTATAAAGATTTGATTGTGGGACATTTACAATCGAATAAGTTCTCCAAAATTAAGGTTTTTAAAACTGCGGAAGAATGTGCAAATATGCTTCATTTGAATCCGGACATTATCATTCTTGATTATTCGAATGAGGGGACAAGTGGTTTGGAATTTATGAAAAAAATTAAAGTTGCCCGTCCGGCAATTGATTTTATTTTTCTGAGCGGGCAAAATGATGTGGAAGTTGCAGTAAAAATAATGAAACTGGGGGCGGCAGATTATGTTGTTAAAAATGACAAGGCGCCATCGAGGTTGGTACGGGCAATTGACCAGGTGATTTTAAATACAAAAAGGGAAAAAATGAACAAAGGTTTTACAATTGGTGTCTTTGGATTTTTTCTGCTGCTGCTTTTAATAATTGCCGGAATAATCTCAATTATTCTGTTTTTTAAGCTTTAATTCAGATTTGCTTTCTTAATTTGTCTGCCAGTTTACTTCCTCTGGAAACAATTCCTGCTGATGGACGATTCTCCATTTCATATTCAATTAAAGCCAGGATTTCGGGTTTTAACTCCGGTTCTTTTTCCGAAATGTTAAACAAAATTTGCATTGCATGAACCCGCACTGCCAAAGGTTCTTTGGCCGACGAGAAAGTTTTCGTACTGAAATCGAGCATGAAACCCTGCTGCTCGTTTGGCAAATCGTTCATACTGATTAGTTTCAGGAAATGGCGTTTTTTGCTTTCACTCTTTTCAATTTTTAATTGTCCAATCATCTCATTCAGAAACGGGCGCAATAGTTCGGGGTTCTTGTCATTAATTTTATCGACGAGATAGGCCGCTCTCCAGCTTTTCTGATTACCATCGTAAAACGCAATTTCAATCAGCATCAGGTAAAGTTCAGGTTTTCTGATTATTTCGTTTTCAAGATATGGAATATTTTCCCATGAAACGATAAAATCAATCAGCTCCTCTTTTGTCATTCTAATGGTTTTTTGTAAAATTCCAGAAATCGCCTTATTAACTCACTGTATTAATGGGGCGCCCTTGAATAAAAGCTTTCAGGTTTTCAGTTGCAATATCCATTAACCGGGTGCGGGCTTCAAAAGTTGCCCAGGCAATGTGCGGTGTAATGTAACAGTTTTTGGCTTTGGGAAGCGGATTATCAGGCAGGGCAGGTTCAACCGACAAAACATCGAGGCCGGCGCCGGCAATTTTTCCCGAATTCAATGCAACGGCCAAATCCTGTTCGTTGATTAACGGGCCCCGGCCTGTATTCACCAAAAATGCCGTTGGTTTCATTTTTTCAAGTGTACTTCTATTAATGAAACCTGTATTTTCAGGTGTCAGCGGACAGTTGATGCTGATAAAATCGCTTTCAGAAATCAATGTTTCCAAATCAACCTGTGTTGCTTCCAATCCGGGTTCCTTTTTGCTCCGGTTATTATAAATTACTTTCATTCCAAAGGCCAGCCCAATTTTTGCCACAGCCTGGCCGATTTGTCCAAACCCGATAACACCAAGGGTTTTCCCGGCCAGCTCGGTTTGGGGTGTTTTCCAGTATGCAAAATCGATACTCGCGGCCCACCCGCCTGCTGAAACTGATTGAGCATGAGCCGCCACATTCTGCACAAAATTCAATATGTGCGAAAAAACCATTTGTGCCACCGATGCAGCGCTGTAAGCCGGAATGTTGGTTACAATGGCCCCTGCCTTTTTAGCGGCTTCTATATCCACTACATTGTAACCGGTTGCCAAAACGCCAATGTATTTTAATTTCGGCAGTTTTTCGATGATTTCCTTGTTCAGAATTACTTTATTGGAAATAAGGACATCGGCTTCGGCAGAACGTTCAAGTGTAAGTTCAGTCGGGGTGCGGTCGTAAATTACACAGTCGCCCAGTTTTTTTATTCCGTGCCAGCTTAAATCTCCCGGGTTTAAAACATATCCATCAAGTACAACAATTTTCATTCTTCAATTTTTAATGATACTCAAAGAAAGTAAAAATATTTAAATCGATATATTGGCAGAGTTCACAGAACCTGTTAGTTTTACAAAGAATCTTTGTTAATCGAAAAGTTTTGTGATGAAGCGCTTTATATTTTTTGTTTTTTTTGCGTTTTTCGCAATAACAATATCGGGGCAGGTAAAGCAGCCAATGAAAATGTCCGATTTTATAGGAATCAATTCAAATGTTGCTTCTTACGATCAGAAATACTTGGCCGACCTTGCAAAATGTGCCAAATGGATGCGCGAATACCACTCGTGGGGGCACTACGAAGTTGCCGACAATTATTACAAGTGGGACAATATCACCACCGTTCCGCAAGGGTACACCTGGCCCGATCACAACAAATTTATGGATGAATGTAAACGGCTTGGAATTAATGTGCTGATTGACGTGCTCGATAAGCCCAAATGGGCAGGGGCCGCCCGTGGCGCTTACTCGAAAGGCGACGGCACAAAAGCTGCCGATTATCTCGATAAGCTCGAATTTATGGGGCAGTTGGTGGCGCGGTACGGCGCTCAGAAAATCGACAAATCGAAACTCGAAACTGCCGATAAAGTTACTGGGTTGAATTACATCAAATATTACGAGGACGACAACGAACCCGACTACTGGTGGGAAAATCCGCAGTGGGCGGCCGAAAAATACGCTGTTTACTGCAACGCTGTTCACGACGGATTTGGCGTTGAAACCAGCGCCGGATACCCGCTGCTTGGAATAAAATCGGTTGATTCAACGGCAATGCATGTACTGGGCGGCCTGGCTAAAAACAATACCACCTACATACAGAAAATTCTGGCTGCTTCCAATGGGCGTATCCCGTTCGATGTGGTAAATATTCACACCTATTGCACCGATGACAAAGACGGCTATTCTCCCGAAAACGAAAATTTTGGCATCGAAAAAAACCTCGGAATTTTTATGGATTGGTGCAAAAAAACACTGCCCAATATTCCCGTGTGGCTTACTGAATTTGGATGGGATACATACGCCACGCCTAATGCACATTCGTATGTTTATGCTCCCGCCCCGCAACAGGCCAATTACATTATCCGCTCCTATTTTGTGGCGCTGAGAATGGGGTTCGAAAAGGCTTTTATGTTTATGGACAAAGACCCTAACAGCAGTAATGTTTTGCAGTACAGTTCGAGCGGGATAATCACCGGCCAGGCGTCGGGGCTGGCAAAAAAACCATCGTTTTACTACATGGCAACCATGCAAAATGTATTGGGTGGCGCGGTTTTTAACCGCGTTGCATCTTACCGGCAGCCGGCTGGCAGCAACGAAGTGTACTGTTTCGAATTTACAAACAATGCCAACGAAACCGTTTATGCCCTTTGGACCCGTGTAAAAAACAGCAAAACCGACAGCGGTATTACCCTTGCTTACTTGCTCGATTTGGGCTACCAGCCCGAATACGCTTTCTCTGTTGGTTTAAAAGACAAAGTCCTTGACGGCGTAAAAACCACCTTCGAAATAACCGGCAAAACATTGCCGCTTACATTGACGGAAACGCCTCAATTTGTGATTGTGGCAGCAAACAAAACTTCTTCAATTCAGCAAAAAGAAGGAAATTTTGATTTTAACATTTACCCAAACCCAGCAGGAAATTTTGCGGAAATCTCGTTTAAAAACCCACTTTTTCAGAAAGTCAATGTTTCGGTTTTTTCTTCCGGCGGCCAGCTTGTTGAAGTTGTTTCCAACAAGTTTTTAATCGCAGGGACCCAGCGTTTCCAGTTTGGCATAAATTCCACGCCAGGGCTCTATTTCGTTTCCATCAATACAGATGATTTCAAGGAAGTTAAAAAACTTTTAATTCAGATAGATTAAAAGATTGTTTTAATAATCCATGATTCATGAAAACAATGGGAATAGTTTGAAGCGAAAAGCTGAAAACGAAATCTAACTGACTTAGAAATATTGGGTTTGTGAATTAAAGGACATATTATGTAAAATTTTCTTTAGAATCCCTGTGGGCTGCCAACCCTGGTCATTGCGCAACGGAATCCCAAATCGCTTTGAGCTTTGTCTTGCTCGAGATATCTTCTTGTTCCGGGTACAAGCCAGTAAGCGCGATCTTTCCACGATCCTCCTTTATAAACCCGTATATTATCAGTTATCAACGATGAATAAGAACCTTGGTTACCCTGGATATACATACCATCAGTTTTTCTGTTTAATGCAGTATTCCAATTGCCCGCCTCAACTATTTGTGAATTTGGATCGCCATCTTTAAAGTTTCTAAAATCCATTCCGGGAATGGTATCTTTAATTAATTCGCCAAATTCATTGCGCATTAATGTCCCGGTATTGTCGCGGCGGTATTCTGTTATAACATTGCCACGGTAAGGATTAAACTCTTCAACATCTTTAAATGATAATGGTCTGTAAACATCTGCAACCCATTCGTTCACGTTTCCGGCCATACAATACAAACCAAAATCATTGGCTTCATACGAAAATACTTTTGCTGTAATATCTGCATTATCATTTAATGCGCCGGCAACACCCATCATATCGCCCCGCCCGCGAACAAAGTTGGCCCTCAATTGCCCTTTTCCGCTTTTAGCATCCTTGCGCAGATAGGATCCGTTCCATGGATAAAGTTTTCTGTCGGTAAGTAATTCTCCGTCCATATTTTCAGTTAATCCGTATGCCGCATATTCCCATTCTGCTTCGGTTGGTAAGCGATAATCCGGAAGCATAATCCCATCTTCCCATTTAACCCGTGTTGTTGTACCATCAGGATTTTCAAGTGGCCTATTACCATCGGTTCCCTGGTACAAACCTGTTAAATACGTTTTTGATGTATAAACATTTTGACCTGTTTGAGCATTGTCGTGGGCAATAATTCCCTTTTTGACAAGAATTTGTTCGTTAACACGGTCGGTGCGCCATGCACAATATGCTGTAGCCTGTTCCCATGTTACACCAACAACGGGGTATTCGCTGTACGCAGGATGTCTGAAATAATTCTGAACGTAAGGCTCGTTGTACGCCAATTGGCTTCTCCAAAGCGTTGTATCAGGCAAAGCTGAATTAATTTTAGCTTTGTTTCCCGGATAAACACGTGTTAACCAATGCGTGAATTCTCTGTAGTCCTGGTTTGAAACTTCGGTTTCGTCCATATAAAAAGAGGCAACAGTAACCCTGCGCGGGGCGTTGTCCCAACGGTACATAACATCCTCTTCAACACGCCCCATGGTAAATGTACCACCCTGTACAAACACCAGGCCCGGGCCGGCTTCCTGTTCATATCCCGATTTATTCGGTATGTTCCCTGTTGCTTCATCATTATAACTCCAACCGGTAGTTCTGGAAACATCACTTCCTTTTTTACCAAACAAACCGCATCCAGACACAAAAGCGGCCAATAATACCATGAACAAAGTTTTTAACTTCATCATATTCATTTTTCACATTACTTTTCAGATCGTCACAAATATAACTAAAATGTTCAAATCTTATTGTTTCACCATTTTATTTTTTTTCGGGTTTTAAGAACTATGTTGATATCTTTGCCTGTCTGGTACTCGTTTTGGTAGATTGTTTATTGAAACTTTGTGCAGCAATATTTGTTAATTTAAGGCGTTTGAATAGTACAAATTCTGTATTATATGGTATGAAAAAATATTTATTTCTGTTGTTTATTGTTATTGTTGGTTTTACTGTTGGAGATGTACAAAAGGAATTTATTGCGCTGAACTGGGATAAAACTGCTATGTCTGAAAATGGAGTTCAGGTTTATTCAGATTTAAATTTTGAAGATGCCGGTTTTCCGGATGCCGAATCGATTATTCCTGTTTATTTCCGTATTTATAAATTGGATAACCACTATCAGGATTTTAAATTCAGCATTGAAAATGCAATTTTTGAGGTGGTGAAACTTTCTGCTGATTTTCCTGATTATCATAAAATTGGCGATGAAATTCAATTAACTACCCGGAAATTCCAATCGCGCGAAATTCATCAACTTCAGTTACAGTTAACCACGGTAAAAAAGGAGGGCGGTAAAATATTAAGGCTTAAAAGTTTTGAATTAAGACAAACTCCCGTACAAGAAACAACATTGCTAAAAAGCGGACAAACAACCATGAAAAGTTATTCATGGAAAACCAGTTCGGTTTTAAAACAGGGAAAGTGGGTAAAAATTGGGATATCGGGAAAAGGGATTATTAAGATTCCGTATTCAAAATTGATCTCACTTGGTTTTTCTGATCCAACTAAAGTAAATGTTTTTGGTAGCGGAGGCGCCATTTTATCGGAAGATCCGGGGAAAATTAATTACGACGATTTGGAACAAAGCGCTGTTTGGCACGATAAAAATAACGGTGCCGACTGTTTGTTTTTTTATGCCCCGGGCACAACTGAGTGGAGTTTGGATGCGAACAACAAAGTTTTTAAACGTAAATTAAATGACTACTCAACCAAAGGATATTTCTTTTTGACCAATAATGTTGGAAATCAAAAAATTGCTGAACTTTTACCTGCAATTCAGGAGAGCGCCACCAATTCTGTGTCTTCTTTCGATGCATATCAATTGTACGAAAACGAACTCGAAAATGTCCTTCCCCTTGGTTCGGGGAAACAATGGTTTGGCGATAAATTCAAAAACAGTTCGGTTAGAAATATTGATTTTAATCTTGCTGACATTGAGGTTTCAGGACAAATTAAAGTTAGGATAAATGCAATTGGCCGTTCGTATGCAACCTCCGAAATGAAATTACTGGTAAATCAAACCGAAATCGGCAGTTTATATTTCGGAAGGGTTAATACTGGTAGTCAAACATCAAATTTTGCAGATGAAAGGGAGGGCATTTTTTCCGCCAAAGCTCAGGGAAGCCAAACAAAGATAACTTTGAGATATTTTGCCGATAAAATCAACAACAGTGTTGACGATAATGCGCTGGCCTGGCTCGACTTTATTGAAGTAAACTACCGGCAAAAACTTAAATTTGGAAATGAGGCCCTGTTTTTTCGCGATGAATCTTCTGTAGGTAAAGATAAAACTGTAGCATTTTCAATTGAAAACGCTGCTTCCCGCTCAAGAGTTTTCGATGTAACACAAATAAACAATGTAAAAGAGGTACCACTTGTAGTTTTGGGAAATGTGGCTGTTGCCAAGCGGCCTGCCAACGTACTTTCGGAGTATGTTGCTTTCAATCCGAACGGAACTTTTCGTGAACCGGAATATGTTGGGGAAGTTGCCAATCAGAACCTGCATGCATTAAGCACGCCTGAGTATATAATAATTACACATCCAAACTTTATCAATTCGGCAAACAGGCTGGCCAATTTTCATCGAAGTTACGATGGAATGAGCGTTGAAGTGGTTACGTCAGATCAGGTTTACAATGAATTTAGTTCGGGTGAACGAAATGCCACCGGTATCAGAAATTTTATAAAAATGTTGTACGACCGGGGCGACAAGTTAAAGTATGTTTTACTCTTTGGCGATGGCAGTTTTGATAACCGGGGGTTACGTGCAGGAACCAAAAATTATATACCCACCTATCAATCCGAAAATTCATTGGTGCCGGTTGCTTCGTTTGTTACCGACGATTATTTTGTAATCCTTGATGCTGGCGAAAGTGTGTACAATGGGTTAATTGATTTGGGGATTGGCCGGATTCCTTCATCGACAGCTTATGAAGCAGAATTGGTCGTTAATAAAATTCAAAATTATTATTCGCCACAAGCGCTTGGCAACTGGAGAAATATTGTTTGCTTTATTGGCGATGATGGAGATGGAAACCTGCACATGTCAGATTCAGAAAAACTGGCCAGCCAGGTAAATACAAATCACAAAGAGTTTATTACCGATAAAATATACTTTGATGCGTACCTTAAGATAGTTTCTGCCGGAGAACAAAAATATCCTGATGTTACAAATGCCATAAATACCCGTGTGAAAGACGGGGTTTTGATTTTAAATTATGTTGGGCACGGCAACGAGCGTTTTATGGCCGACGAACGCGTGCTTGACATCAGCATTGTTAATTCGTGGTCGAATACCAACAAACTCCCCATTATTGTTACCGCTACATGCGATTTCAGCCGGTTCGACGCCGAAGATATGTCGATTGGTGAATATATGTTGTTTAATCCGGTTGGTGGCGGAATAGGGTTGTTTTCAACCACGCGTTTGGTATTTGCCTATTCAAATTTCTTACTGAGCAAAAGCTTTTACAATTTTGTTTTCGAAACCGATGACAAGGGAAATCGTTACCGGCTGGGAGACATTATGCGCCTGGCAAAAAACAACACTATTAATACCATAAACAAACGAAGTTTCACTTTGCTGGCTGATCCAGCGCTACGATTGTCGTACCCAAAACACCGGGTAACAACAACTTCGATAAATGGCAGGGAACCCGGCAATATTACTGATACTATAAAAGCCCTTCAGAAAGTTGATATTGAGGGTTTCGTTTCTGATTTTTCAGGAAAGATTATTAATAGTTTTTCGGGAGAAATGTTAGTTACTGTTTATGATAAAGAGACTAAGGCAAGTACTTTGGGCAATAATGGTGAAACGCCTTTTCAGTATAAAGCGCAGGAAAATATCATTTACAAGGGGCAGGCATCGGTTACAAATGGCCGTTTTTCTTTCAGTTTTGTTGTTCCGAAAGGTATATCTTATTCAATTGGAAAGGGAAAGATTATGTATTATGCGCAAAACAATGAAGTTGATGCCCATGGAGCCTTTAATGATTTTTTGATTGGCGGATTGTCTGACCAGGCTGTTGCTGACAGGCAAGGGCCTAAAATAGAATTGTTTATGGACACCCGGGGTTTTGTTTCAGGTGATAAAACAAGCAAGAATCCTACTTTGCTGGCTTCACTTTTCGATGAAAATGGAATTAACACCGCTGGAACCGGAATAGGGCACGATATTACAGCGGTTCTGGATGAGGATTATTCAAATGTAATAGTTTTGAATAATTATTATCAGAGCGATATTAACACCTATCAGAGCGGGGTTGTAAGTTTTCCTTTTAAAAATCTTTCGGTTGGAAAACATAAACTTAAATTAAAGGCGTGGGATGTGGCCAATAATTCATCGGAAGCAGAAATTGAATTTGAAGTAACAGGCGAGTTTTATATCAGCCAGGTTATGAATGCCCCTAACCCGGCTGTAGATTACACCTTTTTTACATTCGAACACAACCAGAGTGATGCAACCTTAAATGTAATGGTTGAGATTTTCGACCAACTGGGACGCAGGGTTGACTATATTGTTTCTCAGGTTGGTTCGGGCGGAACGAAAAGTAATCCGGTTCGATGGGATTTTAATGAAACACGGACACTTCTTTTAAAAGGCATATACATCTACAGGATTACTGCCAGGAATGAGGATGGAATTTATTTTTCAAAATCGGGAAAAATGGTGATTTCGCGTTAAATTTTTCGAGTGGTAAAATTTTTAATGATTTGCTTCGTTCTCTTTTGTATTATAACAATTGCTGCAAAAACAAATACTATATATTTATATATTTGCAGCCTCAATTTTGATAAAATTATGAATCAATTATTTCGATTATTATTTCTTGTAACATTGGCAGTTATTATTTCTGAAAGCGTTGTGGCCCAGGCCACTACATCTGGAGCAAATACTATTACAACGGCAGTCCCGTTTCTTACAATTACTCCCGATTCGAGGGCAGGGGGTATGGGAGATGCAGGGGTAGGTTTATCTCCCGATGTTAGTTCCCAACACTGGAACCCGGCAAAACATGTATTCATGGAAAGTGATATGGGGATTGGTTTATCGTATTCACCCTGGTTGCGAAATTTAGTTGACGACATAAACCTGGCCTATTTGTCGGGTTATAAAAAACTCGACGATGTGCAGGCAGTAAGCGGTTCATTGCGCTATTTTTCGTTGGGCGATATTATTTTTACCAGCGATTTTGGTGAAATTCAGGGTCAGCAAAGTCCAAATGAATTTGCATTCGATTTTGGTTATTCAAGAAAGTTGTCTGAAATTTTTTCGGGAGCAGTTGCCTTGCGCTATATTCGCTCCGACTTAACCGGAGGGCAAATGGTAAATGGAGTTGAAACTAAAGCCGGAAATTCATTTGCAGCCGATGTGGCTTTTTATTGGTTTAAAGAATTCAGGGCCAACCGAAAGGACAACATTTTTTCTGCCGGTATTAATATTCAGAATATTGGTTCTAAAATTTCTTACACCGATGGCGAAACAAAAGATTTTATCCCAACCAATTTAATGCTGGGAGTTTCATACACCACAGCGTTGGACGATTACAATTCTTTTGCTTTTTCGTTCCAGGCCAATAAATTGCTGGTACCTACGCCACCTGCCGATTCTGCCCAATATGATCCTGATGGTGTGATTTTTCCGGGTGGCATAAATTCAGATATTGGGCCAATAGAGGGAATAGTAGTTTCGTTTTACGATGCGCCGGGCGGTTTGCAGGAAGAAATGCAGGAGATAAACCTGGCCTTCGGTGTTGAGTATTGGTACAACAAACAATTTGCAATCAGGGCAGGTTATTTTTACGAACATGAAAATAAAGGCAACCGAAAATATTTTACAGCAGGCGCAGGTTTAAAAATGAATGTTTTTGCACTCGATTTCTCCTACCTGTTGCCAACTCAACGCAACCACCCGCTGGAAAGCACGCTTCGGTTTACCTTGTCGTTCGATATTGACGCCTTTGGAAAACAGCGATAATGAATTTCCGTGTTGGACAAGGATATGATGTACACCGCCTTGCCGAGGGAGAAACCCTGTGGCTTGGCGGTATTTTAATTCAGCACTGTAAAGGCACAGTGGCGCATTCCGATGGCGACGTAGTTATTCATGCCATTTGCGATGCACTTCTGGGAGCCGCGAAATTGCGTGATATCGGTACTCATTTTCCCGATAATTCAGCAGAATTCAAAAATATCGACAGTAAAATCCTGCTTCAAAAAACATATTTTCTTGTTAATGATAAAGGTTACGAAATTGTAAACATCGATTGTACCATTAGTGCGCAGCAACCAAAACTAAAACCTTATATACCCGGAATGGAATTGGCGATGGCCGAAGTTTTAGGGATAGATGTTGACCAAATTTCGGTGAAAGCAACAACTACCGAAAAACTGGGCTTCGAAGGCCGCGAAGAAGGAATTGCTGTTAATGCTGTTGTACTTTTGAAAAAGTTGTATGATGGAAAATAAAAAAACACTGGTAATTGGTGCCAGTACAAACCCCGCGCGATATTCGAACATGGCGGTTCACTCGTTGCGGAAACACAATCACAGTGTTGTTGCACTGGCAAAACGTACCGGAAAAGTTGCTGATGTCCCAATTCGAACCGAATTTCCCGAAAAAGAAGACGTTCATACTGTTACATTGTATGTTGGAGCTAAACATCAGGCTGAATACTACCAGCCTATTTTAAATTTGAAGCCTGAAAGAGTTATATTTAACCCCGGGGCTGAAAATTTTGAACTTGCTGACATGCTCGAAATGAATGGCATTGAAACAATTGAAGGTTGTACTTTGGTGATGCTTGACACCAGGCAATATTGAAATTTTACCAGATGTAGCAGCACAAAACCAGATTTTTGCGGTACCATCCATTTTGGTATTTTTTGAAGGACGGGAATACTCCGTAAAAGCCGGAACATTGGAATTGGTGAGTTACAGAAGGAAATAGAAAGACCGTATTCGATGATGTTTGGGACATGGACTTTCCAAAGTCCATGAGTTTTATTAAAAACGGAAAAAACTGACTTAAAACAAACTATCAATCAAATCTTCATCTGCCTCGTTTGCCAAAGTCACTTTTAATTCAGGGTTTTCTTTCATTGCCTGATGAATGGCGAATTTAGCTGCCGGGTTTTGAGCCCAGCTTCGGCGGGCAATCCCGTTGTTCACATCCCAGTGAAGCATCATTTTAAGCCGTTCTTCAGCTTCGGCGGTGCCATTGATGGTAAGCCCAAATCCGCCATTAATAACTTCTCCCCAGCCAACACCCCCGCCGTTGTGCAACGAAACCCATGTTGCGCCGCGGAAACTGTCGCCCACGAAATTTTGCACAGCCATGTCGGCAGTAAATGCCGATCCGTCATAAATATTCGATGTTTCACGGTGTGGAGAGTCGGTGCCTGAAACATCGTGGTGATCGCGCCCCAGGACTATTGGCGCCGAAATTTCTCCGGTTTTTATGGCATCGTTAAAAGCTTTGGCAATTTTTGTGCGTCCGGTGCAGTCGGCATATAAAATTCGTGCCTGAGAACCCACAATCAGTTTATTTTTTCCGGCTTCTTTTATCCAGTGAATATTGTCATTTAGTTGCCTGCGAATTTCCTCCGGGGCAAATTTTGCAATTCCAGTTAAAACACCGGCGGCAATTTCATCTGTTTTTTCCAAATCTGCCGGTTTGCCCGAAGTGCAAACCCAGCGGAATGGGCCAAACCCGTAATCGAAATAGAGCGGCCCCATGATATCCTGAACATACGACGGGTAAATAAATTCACCCTCATCATTTGTTACAGGGGCGCCGGCTCGTTTGGCTTCAAGCAAAAAGGCATTTCCGTAATCCCAGAAATACATTCCGTTTTTTGAAAGTTGATTAATAGCTTCAACCTGTCTTGTTAAAGAGGAATAAACCTTTTCCTTAAAAAGCGCCGAATTTTCGGCCATCATTTTATTCGATTCTTCGAATGACAAATCGGCGGGATAATAACCTCCTGCAAACGCATTGTGCAGGGATGTCTGGTCAGATCCCAAATCGATTTTTATGTTTTCTTTCGCCAGTTTTTCCCACAAATCAACCACATTCCCATAATATGCCAGTGATATGGCTTCTTTGTTCTTTTGCGCGGTTAGTAATCGGGAAATCAATTCATCAAGATTTGTAAAGACTTCGTTAACCCAGCCTTGCTTGTGTCTTATTTCAACCACTTTCGGGTTTATTTCGGCTACAACGCAAATCATTCCGGCAATTACAGTTGCTTTGGGCTGTGCCCCCGACATTCCGCCAAGTCCGCTGGTTACATAAATTTTTCCTGCATTGTTTCCCGATGAATGCAACCTCGCAGCATTTAAGACTGTTATGGTGGTTCCGTGTACAATACCTTGCGGCCCAATGTACATGTAAGAACCGGCGGTCATTTGTCCGTATTGTGAAACACCCATTGCATTCATTTTTTCGTAATCATCGCGCGATGAATAGTTGGGAATGACCATTCCGTTGGTAATTACAACGCGCGGCGCATTTGGGTGAGAAGGAAACAATCCCATGGGATGGCCTGAATACATTACCAATGTCTGTTTGTCGGTCATTTCGGCCAGGTATTTCATGGTTAACAGGTATTGCGCCCAATTCTGAAAAACAGCGCCATTCCCGCCATAAGTAATTAATTCGTGGGGATGTTGTGCCACCTCAGGATCGAGGTTGTTTTGAATCATCAGCATTATAGAAGCTGCCTGTATCGATTTGGCCGGATACTGGTCAATTGGCCTCGCATACATTTTATAACCGGGACGAAACCTGTACATGTAAATACGGCCAAACTGATATAATTCATTCAGAAATTCAGGGGCTAAACTGGCGTGCAAATCTGCAGGGAAATAGCGCAAAGCATTTTTTAAAGCCAGTTTTTCCTCTTTTTCAGAAAGAATATTTTTTCGTTTTGGGGCATGATTTACCGACGTATCGAAATGTTTGGTTTTGGGCAGATAGTTTGGAATTCCCCGGGCAATTACTTGTTTAAATTCAGCGCTTGTCATATCTTCGGCATTGTTTATCTGTTGTCAGATGAAATACAGCGGTAAAATATTGCCTTTCCCCGAATTTTGAGCTGATTTTTGACATTAATTTGAAATATTTGTAAACGAATTAAAAAATAGAATCATGAAAAAAGTACGAATTGGATTGTTTGCTGCAGTTATTGCAGTTTTGTTTTCAAGTTGCGGCTACAACAAAATGGTTACCATGGAAGAACAGGTTACATCGCAGTGGGCGCAGGTTGAAAATGTTTATCAGAGGCGGGCCGATTTAATACCGAACCTGGTGAATACAGTAAAAGGATACGCGGCACATGAGCAGGAAACTTTGGAAGGTGTTATTGAAGCCCGTTCGAAAGCTACTTCGGTAAATATCGATCCCACAAATCTGACTCCGGAATCAATGCAACAGTTTAACCAGGCGCAGGAAGGTTTATCGTCGGCATTGAGCCGGTTGATGGTTGTTGTTGAAAGGTATCCCGATTTAAAAGCCAACCAAAGTTTTCTTGATTTACAGGCCCAGTTGGAAGGGACCGAGAACCGGATTACAGTTGAGCGGCAAAAATTCAACGATTCAACACAAACTTTTAATGCCTACATCCGGAAATTCCCGCAGGTAATTTATGCCGGATGGTTTGGGTTCGAAAAGAAAGCCTATTTTGAAGCGCAACAGGGGGCAGAGAAAGCGCCGGAAGTAAAGTTTTAAGCTAAAAGCAGGACAATGAATGTTCAAAAGTATTTTACAGCGGAAAACAAACTGCAAATTGCCAATGCAATCCGGGTAGCCGAACTGAATACATCGGGCGAAATCAGGATACATATTGAAAAATATTGCAAGGGCGATGCACTTGACCAGGCAGCTTATGTATTTGGAAAACTTGAAATGCACAAAACTCAACTGCGCAATGGCGTTTTGTTTTATCTGGCAATTGAAGATCGCAAATTCGCTATCCTCGGCGATGCCGGAATTAATCAAAAGGTTCCAGGGGATTTTTGGGAAAGAACAAAAGAAACTGTTTTGTCAAAATTCAAAGAAGGCAACATTACCGAGGGACTGACAAGTGGGATATTAATGGCAGGGGAACAATTGAAAGAACATTTTCCTTATGTTAAGGGAGATAAAAATGAACTTTCAAATGACATATCATTTGGGAAATAATAAGGAAACAATGAAGAAAATAGTTTCGATAGGTTTTGCATTTATTTGTTATGTGACAATTTCTTTGGCACAAATTCCGGAACGGCCGGCGCCGCCCCGGTTGGTAAATGACTTTGCAAATATTTTATCTGGCGAAGAACGCTCGCAACTTGAAGATACTTTGGTACAATTTGCACGTGCTACTTCCACCCAGATAGTTGTTGTTACGGTTCCTGACCTCGAAGGGAATGATCCCGGGGATTTTGCATTTAAACTGGGTGAAAAATGGGGAATAGGGCAAAAGGATAAAGACAACGGAATCGTGGTTTTAATAAAGCCGAAACAGGGGAACAGCAAAGGTCAGGTTTTTATTGCCACCGGTTACGGGCTGGAAGGGATTCTGCCCGATGCTGTTCTTAACTCGACCGTTATTGATTACGAAATGATACCTTATTTTAAGGAAAACAATTATTACAAGGGTTTGGCAAGCGGTGTAAAAGTGATTATGGAAATTTCGAGAGGAGAATATACCGCAGAACAGTACCAGCAATTTTATGCAAAAAAGAACGGTGGGATGATTCCTGCTATCATTATTTTTATTTTGGTATTTATTTTTACGTTGCGCGGGCGAAAAAACCGGTTTTATTCTCCGGGCAAAAGCCTTCCGTTTTGGCTGGCAATGGGAATGTTGGCAGGCAGTCACCGATCGGGCGGTTCGTTTGGGAATTTCTCGTTGGGCGGCGGCGGTTTCGGAGGTTTTGGCGGCGGTAGCTTTGGCGGTGGCGGCGCCGGTGGAAGTTGGTAAATCCAGTTTAAAGTTCCAGGTTGAAAGTTTAAAGTAGTGTATTTCAGTTTCTTCCCCTTGGAGGTTGGCAGGGCTTAATTAGCTTTCTGAATCTAAAAAAATGGTTTGCTCCCGGTTTGGGCCAACTGATGCAATAGTTACCGGGAGCCCCATTTCCTCTTCTATAAAATTGATATAGTTGTTTAGTTCTTCAGGAAATTCGTTCTGGTGTTTAATCTTTGTTAAATCAGTCTGCCAACCCGGAAGTTCAACATAAACAGGTATTACATTATCGTTTAATTCAAATGGAAAGTGTTCAATGGTTTCGCCGTCAATTTCATATCCGATGCAGATTTTAATAGTTTCGAACTGATCTAAAACATCGGCCTTCATCATTATTAATTGTGTAGTGCCGTTTAGCATTACCGAATATTTTAGGGCAACCAAATCGAGCCACCCGCATCTTCGTGGCCTTCCGGTTGTAGAGCCGTATTCGTTACCTGCTTTTCGCATGCTGGCGCCGGTTTCGTCGAGTAATTCAGTTGGGAAAGGCCCCATTCCAACCCGGGTACAATAGGCTTTGAAAATGCCCAATACTTCGCCAATTTTGGTAGGCGCTACACCCAAACCCGTGCAAGCCCCTGCACAAATTGTATTCGAACTGGTAACAAACGGGTACGAGCCAAAATCTATGTCAAGCAAAGTTCCTTGTGCCCCTTCGGCCAAAACCGATTTATTTTCCAGCAGAAGCCGGTTTATCATGTGTTCGGTGTCAACAATATTGAAAGTTTTTAAAAGCATAATTCCTTCAAACCAATCTTTTTCGCATTCGTCAAGAGTTTGTTGAAAATCGTAATGAAAGAAATCTTTTAAGAGTAATTTGTGGTTTTCGGTCCTTGACTTGTATTTTTCATCAAAATCGTGCAGCAAGTCGCCAACACGCAAGCCTTCACGGCCTATTTTGTCTTTGTA
The DNA here is from genome assembly GCA_947085485.1 of uncultured Prolixibacteraceae bacterium. Lineage (GTDB taxonomy): Bacteria > Bacteroidota > Bacteroidia > Bacteroidales > Prolixibacteraceae > Draconibacterium. Next base: position 5,216 of record CAMTWS010000097.1, on the reverse strand, counting down.
AGTCGGCCCGATTCCTTTTAGGGTGGAACCAATTTTCGATTCACCCTTTTTCTGTTCCGAAGCAGCATCCAAAAGACGGTGTGTTGGTAAAATCATGTGTGCTTTTTTCGAAATGTAAAGATTCTTCAAAATGTCAACTCCTATTTTTTTGAGAGATTCAATCTCTTTCTGGAAAACAATCGGGTCGATTACAACTCCATTTCCTATGATGTTTATTTTATTATCGCGAAAAATACCCGAGGGAATTGTATGCAGTACATGTTTGATATTATTGAATTCAAGGGTATGCCCTGCATTTGGCCCACCCTGAAAGCGGGTAATTACATCGTATTTTGGAGTTAAAACATCAACAACCTTTCCTTTTCCTTCGTCGCCCCATTGCAGGCCCAGTAATACATCTACTTTCATTGGTGTTTTCATAATTATTTAAGCGTTTAAAAGTACAAATATTTTTTATTTACAGGCGAAAAAAGAAATACTGTAGCTACGGGGTTTTAAAAATTGTAAAGGAAGCAGGGGTTTTTATTTTATGTTTTCTCCGTAAATGTACAAAGTGTGATGAGAAAGCTTAAAATTGTTTTTCAAGCAGGCTTCTTCGATGATTTCCCGAATCCGCTGATCGAAAAACTCTACCACTTTTCCATTCGTTATGTCAATTAAATGGTCGTGTTGCATTGTGGCAAAGGCCTTTTCGAACTGGGCAATGTTCTTTCCGAACTGATGTTTTATAACCAATTTGCATTCGAGGAGTAAATCAATAGTGTTATAAAGCGTGGCCCTGCTAACCCTGTAGTTATTGTTTTTCATCGAAATGTACAGTGATTCAATATCAAAGTGGCCATCGCGATAATATATTTCTTCAAGGATACCAAACCTTTCCGGGGTTTTGCGATGTCCATTTTTTTCCAGGTATTCAGTAAACATATTTTTTACTGTTTCCCTGGTTTTATGGCTATTCATATTTAAACTAATTTAAAATAGGTTGTAAAAATAAAATTTATTTTTGATTTTCTTTAGAATGATTCAAAATTAATCGGTTAGATTTTTAATGCGCGAAACATTTTCGATCCCCTTTATTTTTTTGAGTTGGGCAATCAGGTTGTTTAAATCGTCGGTATTGTGGATGTAAAGAAACAGTTCGCCTTTAAATATCCCGTCGTTTGTATCAAACTGAACCGATCGCATGTTAATGTTGTTTTCGTTTGATATGATGTTTGTAACCTGGTTTACAATGCCCAACCTGTCGAAACCTTCAAGGACTATACGTGTTAAATATGATTGTTTTTTGAATTTTGTCCACTCGGCATTTACAATTTTTTCGCCCTGGTTTGACAGATATTTGGCTAATACGGTGCATTCGGTTTTATGAATAATAACATGATCGTCAGTACTCAGGTATCCCAAAACTTCGTCTCCGGGTATTGGATTACAACATTTGGCCAGCGAAAAGGAAACGTTGTCCTGGTTTTCTTTCAATAGGAATGGTTTTTTTCGGTCGATTTTGTTTTTAACTTTTTTATTTGTCTGTTCAGCAACTTCTTCCAGCCCACCAATAATATCACGGTTTTTATTCCTAAAAGTTATATTCCAGTATTTAATCAGTTTGTTTTCCGATTTATGGCCAAGTAATTCATCTATATCTTTTAGTTCAATAAATCCCATTCCAACTTCGGAGTACAATTGATCTTTGTTGCTGAGATTATAATGACCGATAATTTTTTTTAAGTTGTTCGATGTTAATGGTGCACGGGCTTTTATCATAGCTTCTTCCACTAATATTCTTCCGTTTTCGATGTATTTGGTTTTTTCGAGTTTAAAAACATCTTTAATTTTTCCGCGTGCTTTTGCCGAAGTTGTAAATTTCAGCCATTCCAATTTTGGTGTTTGATTTTTTGAGGTTAAAACCTCTATCTGATCGCCATTTTGCAGAACATGGCTGATTGGCACCAGTTTCATATTTATTTTTGCCCCAATGCACTTATTTCCCAGGTCGCTGTGAATTTCATAAGCAAAATCGATTACTGTTGAACCTTGCGGAATCGAAATCATATCGCCTTTTGGCGTAAAAACGTTAATATCAGTTCCGTATAAGTTCAGTTTAAAATCGTCGAGAAATTCAAATGCATCGGCATCCGGATTTTTCAGATGTTCGCGAATCCTTTCAATCCATGTTTCCAGTTCGTTTTCAAAAGTTGCAATGTCTTTATAACGATAGTGAGATGCAAATCCCCGGTTGGCAATTTCATCCATCCGTTCGGTCCTTATCTGAACTTCGACCCATTTTCCCTGAGGCCCCATAACCGTCACATGCAGCGATTCATAGCCATTTACTTTGGGTAAATTTATCCAGTCGCGAATACGGTCGGGTTTGGGTTTATAAATGTCGGTAACTATCGATAAAACATCGAAACATTGTCGTTTTTCTGATATTTCGGGGTTTGGTTTTATAACAATACGGATGGCAAGGATATCATAGATTTCATTAAAGCTCACGCCTTTCTTTTGCATTTTTTGCCATATCGAGTAACTCGACTTTAACCGGTGGGTAACTTCGCAATCGAAATTTTCTTCAAAAAGTTTCTCTTTAATAGGCTTTATAAACTCGTTGATAAGATAATTGCGTTTTTCTTCCTGGTTATGCAGAAAGTAAGTTATTTGATTGAATTCTTCGGGATGTTTGTATTTAAAACTAAGTTCTTCAAGCTCGGTTTTAATGGTATATAAACCCAAACGATGGGCAAGCGGGACATACAGGAAAAGTGTTTCGCCGGCAACCTTAGGTTTTTTGTTTGCGGGCATCGAATCAAGGGTTTGCATGTTGTGTAGCCGGTCGGCAATTTTTATCAGAATCACCCTGACATCTTCCGACAAAGTCATTAACATTTTTTTGAGTGTTAATGCCTGTCGCGAATCGAAATCTCCTGAAAGTTTTGTAAGGCCATCAACAATTTTGGCAACTTTCTCACCAAACATACTTTCGATGTCCGAAAGCCGGTACTCTGTATCCTCAACTACATCGTGCAAAATGGCAGCTACTATCGAAGTTGCTCCCAGGCCGATATCTTTAGCAACAATTTTTGCTACTGCAATTGGATGAATAATGTATGGTTCGCCTGATTTTCGCCTGATTCCATCGTGGGCAGCATTGGCAAACCTGAATGCCTTTTCAATGCGGGCAAGCCGCTCCTCGTCGAATTTGTTCCGAAGTTCCTTTAAAAAGTTTTCGTAGCAATCTTCAATATACCTTATTTCTGCCGGTGTAAAATGCTGCACTTTCCCCTTAATTTTTCAACGTGCTAAAATATCACTTTTTTTTCTTTATCTGACGGGCAAGTTCCATGATGGCATTGGTCATTTTATCCCAACTGAAACGTTCTTTTTCTTTCAATATATTGTTTGTGAATTCTTCTAATCTTTTATTTTCGAAGAAATCGATTAATGCTTTTGAAATATCTTCTGCATTTGGTTCAACAACATAACCCACTTTCATGTGTGGAATAATTTCGGCTAATCCGCCAACATTGGTAACCAGCATTGGTTTATTGAAATGATACCCGATTTGGGTTACTCCGCTTTGGGTTGCTGATTTGTAGGGTTGTGCAACAATGTCGGCTCCGTTAAAATAGTGTTTTACCTCTGTGTTCGAAATGTAACTTGTCCTTAAAATAACATCGTCTTCCAAATTCAATTTTTTTATTAAATCCAGGTATTCAGCTTCGTCTGCGTAGAATTCACCTGCAACTATCAATTTAATCCTGTTTGGTTTGAAATAGGGATCGGAGAATGCTTTAATCAATAGATCCAAACCTTTATAATCGCGGATAAAACCAAAAAACAAAATATACCGGTCTTCTTTTGAGAGATTTAAATTTAAGAGCGCTTTTTCTCTTGTTTCAACTTCTCCGTAATGGTCGTAAATAGGATGTGGAGTGAGTATTTTTGGCTTTTTGTACCTGAATTTTCCTAAATCGTTTAAAACACTTCCCGACAAGGTAATAAATCCATCGATACTTCGAATAAAATAGCGGCAAAGAAGTTTGTCTCCCGGTCGTTTCTCGTGAGGTATTATATTATCGGCAATTGAAATAATTTTTGTGTGCCGGTTCAATTTAACAATTCTGCAAACGGACCCTAAACTCATACTTATAAAAGGTATCCAGAATCTGACAATTAATAAATCGGGACGCGATTTTTTAATTTTCCAGCCGATTTTTAACCAGTTCAACGGATTTACAGAATTTACTTCACGGGTAATTGGGAAATTGAAGGTGGTTTTTTGTTCTGAAAACTGTGTTTTACCAGGGAATAAAAATCTGGGATACTGCAAAATAAACGAAACTACATTTACATCGTTTCCTTCATCAACGAGTTGTTTGGCTAACCTCTCGTTTAATGCGGCAATTCCTCCCCGGTAGGGATGGGCAGGTCCTAAAATTGTAATCTTCATAAAAACTGTAGCTTTAATTTTCCCGTCACAAATTTATCAATTGAATAAGTAATTCCATCTTCATTTAAACAATTTATTTATTTGTCGATTTTTCAGAAGCCCATTTTTCAATAAAAGCAATAATTTCGTTCGTTTGCTCAGGTTCAAACCATTTCATCGCGGGGTCGCTTCTAAACCAGGTAAGTTGTTTCCGGGCATATCGGCGCGAATTGCGTTTAATAAGTTCGATGGCTTTTTCACGTGTTGTTTCGCCGTCGAAAAAAGCAAATAACTCGCGGTATCCAACGGTATTCAATGCGTTCAGATGTTTTAAATGATAAAATTTCCTTGCTTCATCTTCCAGCCCCGCTTCAATCATTTGGTCAACACGCGTATTAATTTTATGATGAAGTAACTCCCGTTCGCAATTCAAACCAATTTTAATAACCGAAAAAGGCCTTGTTTTTTTTTGATTCGAACGGAAAGATGAATATGGTTTTCCGGTCATAATACAAATTTCGAGAGCATGAATAATCCGGTTTGGATTTTTCAGGTCAACTGAATTATAATAATCGGGGTCAAGTTTTTTTAACTGAAACCGCAGGCTTTCCAATCCTTCGCTTTCAAGTTTTTCTTTTAGCGATTTTCTTATTTCAGGATATGCATCGGGCATAATGTCAATTCCGTTGCAAACTGCATCAATATAGAGCATTGAGCCTCCAACGAGTAATACCAAATCGTGCTTTGTAAAAAGGGAAATGATAGTATCCAGGGCATCATTTTCATATCT
>CAMTWS010000096.1:0-11591 GCA_947085485.1 uncultured Prolixibacteraceae bacterium | reverse complement strand
TTTAAATCCCCAAACGGTGCGTTCATTTTTGCCGTCCTCCGCTCGGTAACAGATACAGTCCTAAAAAATAAACAAAACGTTATCCGTTCCTTAAATACTATTGCTAATTTGCAAACTGATTAGTAACTTCAAGTTTAACAAAAATAAATCTGTCTCCATTTTCTATTCTGTAAAAAACCCGTGATACCTGCCCATCCAATAGGGTAATAGAAAATAAGTACCGCTTTCTTCCCTTTTACCTCCAGCTCCAGTATCCAACTGTCGGGGATTTGTATTCCATCTTGAGATTCCACTTTCAGTTGTTGGTATAGGTTTGGTTGCCTGGTAGTTTCCGCCCCTGCCTGCAAGTGGGTCAACCTTTAAATCCCAACGATGGCTGTTTTCCATGGTCCAGTTTATTAAATCAACCGGGTAATCCTTAAGTTCTTTAAGTGCTATCTGTAAATCGCAATCGCGTTCAAGCAAAGCACTTGTAATAATATTCCAGGCGGGCATTTTTTCCAGTTGAGAAATGGCCCAGGTTCGTTCCAGGCTTTTTTTGTAGAGCGGCAAATATTCATCTTTGGCAGCAAACTGAAATAAAGTGTAATACGAAAAATAGGTGAGAATATCGTCGGAGTGGCTGTTTTCGAAAGGACCATAGATTTTAGCCTGAACGGTATTTTCGGCATATTGATGTTTTTCTACCAGCTCATGGTATGTTTTCTCAAATTTCGGATTTCCGGTAATGTGAACGGCAGCTTTTAGAAATGAGAGGATTTCGAGTGAATACAACCCTTTTTCGTAGGCCCAGTTTTTTGAATGGTTAATTGAATCGGGATGCCAGACACCCCAGCGGGTCGGCAGACCATCGTAATCAATTAAATGAAAATTGTTGTCGATGATGTGGTTCATGGTTCTTTCAACGAGGTTTTTTACCATGATTTTCATTGCTTCGTCGGCCACCAAATCATAAAAAAGAGAAATAGCAAAAATGTGGCCCACAATTTCGTCGGAGCTTGTATCATCCAACCACTGCCACTCTCCATCGGGCGAAGGGCGCCACTTTTTGGGGTGAGGCGAACGCGATTGCTCAACACTGTCAGTAGCCAATGCGTACGAACGGGCGGGAAGTCCCGGAATTCCGGTTACTGTTTCCAGATGTTCCAGCACTTCATAGGTTCGTATTGCATTTTCCCTGGCTTTTTCATCTTTAGTAACTGCATAACGAAAACATTCTGCTGCCAGATAAGTTGCTGTCCACAAGCCATCGTTATCTTCATTTTTTGTTGTGCTTGTTGACAAATCACCCGGAATTGACAAATGCGAAATATTAACCAGCCCACGCCTGTTGTGGCGTTTCTGTATTACATCTTCATAAATTGCAGCCTTTTCAGTCAGCGTCATTTCAAACTGCTGTATTTGACTGATTCCTTGTGGTGTGGCAATCCAAACGGTATGCCCATCGATAGGTAAAATGTCGTTGATTTTATTATCGGGAAGCCACCGTTTACCGTGGTAATAATGCCAGTTTTTATCTTTTTTGATGGCACCTTTTTCTGTTCCAAACCACATGGTTTTGTTGATTGAGCGAATTGTAGTTACCGGTCCATACGGCAAACCATCTGCACCACTCCACATCCAATGATTACCGTTTTCGGCGATGCAACCTATTGAAAATAGTCCGCCAAATAAAATATCGTTGGTATTTTCAGATTTTCCGAGACTGAAATAAACTCTTTTTGTGCCGTTTGCCATCAATACATCATCGAGGTTAATCCATTCTTTTGGAGTTCGTCTTAAAAGCCCGTCGTTGGTGGCCAGCCAAAGATCATTGTTATCATCCTTTACAATCGAATTTATTCGCTTCCCTTTTGTAGCCGGGTTTTCAGTCCATTTCCCATTATATGAATACAGTCCTCTGATAGTTCCCACCTGTAACATTTCTTCATTTTCCCAAAACAAACACAAAATAGTATCGTTTTTTCCTGATTCAGGCAATAATATTTTTGTTTTCTCCCCTTCCTTTTGAATCGATTTATCGGTTGCCAACCATATTTTTCCTTCCAGATCGACAGCAGCAGTTCGATACTCTGAACCGGTTGGTAAGCCACTCCAATTCCGGTTTCTGAATTTATAAAAACCGTTTTCAGTAACAGCAATTTGATAGTTTTGAACTGTAAACAGTTTGATGACATTTTTCCCGGCTTCGGTAGGAAGTGTTATTTCGGTTTTAATTTCCTGGAGATAATTTCCCGATATTATTTGAGCATTTGATGAATATATTTTAAACGTCAGTTGAAACTGACGGCAAAGGATAGATAATAAACATTTTATTGCTGTCATTTCCTTGAATTTTGGATTTCAATTTCAATTTGGATTATTGTTTCGATTAGTTGATCGGCAATTTGACGATGAATTTTATCAAATGGCAAAATTGGGTTTCGGGTTAAATCTGTTGGATAAATTCCCTGCATAAAAAGCAATCTTTTAAAAAAATGGATTGAAATATCAAGGTGTTGATTTGAAAAGGCTAAAATCGGCAATATTTTTTGGAAAAGGATTTCAGCTTCTTTTTCCTTACCTGATTTCCATAAACTGTAAATTTCAGTGTAAATCAAATGCATTCCGGTGGGCATAAAAGCATGGACACCGCGTTTTAATCCCTCAATCATTTGCGATACAGCCCAGCCGCCGCTCACATTTAACTTTCCTTCAGTAAGTTCCAGAATGCGGGAATATTTTACACCGGCCGGAACGGTTTCAACTTTCAGGCAGCGGAAAGCTTCTACATTTTCAAATAAATCAAGTATTAATTCATCGGTCAATCCGTAACCGGTGGCATCCCAGTCCTGAAGCATAATCATTTCGGGGCCGGTTTCAGCCAGTTCGTTAAAATGATTTCTGAATTGTGTTTCACTTTGAAAAGGAATCTGGAACAGCACATTTTTACAGCCCAGTTTTATATATTCCGAAATCAGCCGTTTGCTTTTAATGAGGTCGGTTTCACCGGCCCCGGCAATTACCGGAACTTTACCATTTGCTAAGTCCAAAACAGTAGCAACCATTTCAATCCGTTCCTTTTCTGAAAGTTTATAAACTTCGGAAGCCATTGCCGGGACGAGAAAACCGGCAACGCCGGCATTCAACGCATTGTGTACATTTGTTTTTAATGCCTGAAAATCGATAGAATTATCAGGATTAAAAGGGGTGTTTAATACGGTTACGATGCCTTCTATAGGATAAAGTGAAGCCTCCCCCAGCCCCTCCAAAGGAGGGGAGTTTGGTAGCAAGTTTTCATTCTTATTAGTTATCATTCCTAAATTCTATTTTTATCAGCCAAAATTTCGCATTTAATATTGAGTCTGCTCCGAAAAGTCCTTTGACCCCCTAACCCCCAAAGGGGGGACTTCCTAATTCAATGATTTTCAGATGTTCCCCTGTGGGGTTAGGGGTCAAACAGATGAAAATTATTGAATTTCCGACTTTTCGGAGTAAGCTCAATATTGGATCTTCAGCATTCCGTCCGCAACAAGGTTGTTTTTTCAATCTGGCTTTGTGCGCGGGTTGGATCGTACTCCCCATTCTTTGCCCGGGGTTGAACAGGCTGTGTGAAAATGACTAACCCCAGCATTTATGCTGGGGACTACGAAGAAAGCAAAGAACTTGGGCTTTAGCCCAACTTACTTATTTTAAGGGCTAAAGCCAGAGTTCTCTCATCATATCAGATCCCTGGCATAAATTCCAGGGTTAGTCAAAAATCGCATATTCACACAACCTATAAAACCCCGGGGAATTCATATTTAAGCCTTTCAGGCTTTTTTCTTTCCTTCCCCCTTAGGGGGAATCAGAAGGGGGCGGTGCTTTCAGCACCCAAACATCCGTCACCCGCGATTGTTGCCGCCAGTTGAGGTGCTCTTCGTTGGGTTTGTCGAAAGTGATTTTCAGTTTACCGTCCTTTATTAACTCTTTGGGAAGTGTAAATTCCTTGAATTGTTCAAATCCTTTTTCATATTTTGTGGGCTTCAGGCGTTCTCCGTTTGCACGAAGCAGCGCTTCTCCGAAGCCAGCAACACGAATCAGGTAATTTGTTTTTGGATCGAGTTCAGTGTATTCCAGTTCAGGTGTAAACTGGAATAATTGAGTTGATAATCGTTTACGGCTAAAACCATCATTTTCCCATAAATAGTCGATTGCATCATCGGTTTCAGAAATTACATGTTTAGCATCGGCGCTCGAAATGTTATCGTAAAAACTCCCCTCACCGGGGTTTTCATAATTGCGGATAAAATCGAGCCGGGCCACTTTTTCCTGTTCCGATTTCATTTCGGTTACCTTTTTAAATTCATCTTCGAGCCACCACCTGTTATTGAGCGGATAATCGATAAAATCAAGTATTGCACCACGTTCGTAGCCACTTGCGTTGTATTTTGGCACACTTGTTTGCAATCCAATTGAAAGGAATAATTTGTCACAATACTTTATCACTTTTTGTTTTAAATCCTGGGCAACCGGTTCTGTTTCTGCTTTTTTCAAAATTTCAAGTGCTTCAGCTATTGCTTTTTGTGAACCTAAGCTTTCTGCATTTGCAAGTATTTCGTATGACTGTTTTTCAAGCCCCTTTTCGTATGCCTGTCGCTGCTGGATATATGAGTCGTAATACGCGCGCATTACCAGTTGCTGCCAGCGCCAGTTGTCTGCCAGTTGCGGATTTTCTGTTTCAAGCATTTTCCACAGTTCCAGGGTTTTCCCAACTATTTGGTTTCCATAAAGCGGACCAACCCAATTTTGCTCAAGATCAAAAATTCCATCGGCAGCCTTTTCAGCGACATTATTTCCAAAAAAGAAACGACTGTATTCAATCATAATATTCTTTACATCACTTTTTGAATCCCATGCCATTTGGCTCCAAACTACCTTATTTACATCATCATGAACGCCATCGGAATAGGAAAGAAAACCATCTGTTAATGGTGCTTCATTATTGTGTATTTCAGCATAATAAAGCGGTTGCGGATTTGTACATTCCCGTCCTTCCGTCAAGGCAAAAGCCTGATCCCAATTTTTTACCGGAAACTGGCAACGAACAGTATGGGTGAGATCGGGATACGAACGAAGCCTGTATTTTTTTGGTAGATTTTCACGCTCAATTGTAAGTGGCGGACTGCTCGGTCCATTGACAACTCCTGCCAGCCAATCGGGATTCATTTCATTTATGTACTTGAAAAAATATTCAACTTTTTCCCTGTTAAAACCTTGCAATGAAATCCACATTCCGGCTTTTGGATGGTACTTGTGGAGAATCCCAGCCAATTCTTCCAAAAAGGGAAGTACTTCTGAAGGATGATTATCTCCGGGATCGCCACTGGGGAAAAACACGCCATCCAACCGCGGACAAATTTTGTACAAAGCTTCGTGTTTTTCTATTTCAGCCTGGCGTAGTTTTTTATCTTTTAAATCAATATCAGCAGGAGTCCAAATCCAGTAACCGGCATCATATTTTTCACAAATCCTGCTCATTGCAATATTCATTTCATCTCGCGGAATTTTCATGTGCACACTTGGCGTACCATCCTGAAAGGGAATATTTTCGAAGCAGTTCGCGCCAAAAAGCATCTGTTCCCTGAAATGCTGATCAAATTGTTCAACTGTCCATGCATCCCACGAATTTGCAGTATTCCGATAGCCAAACTGATGGCCGCGGATTGCATATTCAGGTGAAGTTGCAATATCGGTTGCACCAGTCAATTTTAAAGCGCCTTCACCCATTTCAGCTATGCGAAGAAATTTGCCGATACCAAACAATATTCCACGTTCGTCGGCACCGATTATCCAGAGAACCTGTTTTCCTTTTTCATTGGTGTAAACCAACCTGAATCCTTCCTTTTTGGTTTCCGGACGGTCGCTGCCAACCGCTTCAGGGAGTTTTGAACCGAATAGTTCATTGTCGGTAGAAAACGCAAGTGCGATAACAGTTTTATTATCCCAACTTTTAGCCTGTTTTATTTCAAGTGAAGTTCTTTTCGCCACTTCCTCCGTCAGAACCTGCACAGCTGTTGAATTCATTGGTGAATGAACAGACGGCGATACAAGAATTACGGCTTTGCTTAGATCGGGTTTGTCGGAATTTTGTGTACACGAAAGAATTGCAAAACCGAAAACGGCGATCAAAGTATAAAGTTTAAAGATTGTTTTCATAATTAAGTGTTTATATTATTCGATTATTACTGTTCGGTTAGTCAGTTAAGCTAAAACGATAGGTTTTCCTAATAATGTTTGTTCGACAGCAGAAAGCACAGCAAATTTTTGTTTACAAACCGTAGATATGTAACTTCTGATCCTGCAAAACCTATCAGCTCCTTGCTGCGTGCGGAAACACCCTGATATTTTCTGTTTTAGTTTTACCATCCTTATATCACGCTCTGCAAGATTGTTATCAAAAAGCGCATCGCACTGTTTCACAAGTCGTTGTTTTTCATCCTCATTCATTGCAAAATCCTCAGCTCCTGAAGTTATTCCGCTTACAAGATCAAAAGCAATGGTAACCGAGGCCGTGCGCACAATGAAACCCATGTTATAAATCTTCCAAACCTTCGCTCCGCTTTCAGTTTTTGTGTTTTCGAGTTCATCAGCTACTTTCCCTATCCGGTTGTGAAAATATTGCTGGACCGGTTTTCTGTATGCCGCAAAATGCTCATGAAAAACGGCATCTAAAAGAAGGTTGGCAAACATTCGCTCCCTGTTTTCTTTTACTGAAGGTGGGTATTTTGCAATAACGGATTGAACGGTATCCAAAAAAACTTTTGCCTGCCTGTCAAGATAATCATTGTCTTTCTGGCTTAACTGGGGATCGGGAACACCACCACCCTCTTTTTTATCGTGAAACTGTGCCATTAATCCTGGAAAACAGAAAACCAGTATTAATAACATGATAATTTTTTTAATTTTCAAAGTCATTAATTTTTGATTTGTTTTAAAAATTCAATCAGCTCAGCGGGTTTGTCGGTTTGAATTCCCTCGGTTCCCCAACAGATGATTTTTTCCCATTCGGCCCTGGTTCCCTCTTTTTCATCAACAAAAACCTTTGCTCCAAATTGGTGGGCTTCGTCAACAAAACGCTGTGATAACTCTCCCATATCTGTTGCAACAAGCGGAGTTTTAAGTTTTTTAAGAATTTGTTCAAGGTTCTTTTGATTTTGTGGATCGGGCATTGGATATGAATTGCCAAACAGTTGATCAACATTTTCAATTTGCATAATGTATTGATATGAAATATACCAAAGAATATCCCTTTCCATATTGTATTTGCGAATAATCGCCATTAGTTCGGGGATTGCAGCATCTTTCAGATCGAGATAAATACCGATTTTACCCTGGCACAATTGCAAGATTTCTTCGAATGTAGGGATTCGCGTATTTTTCCACTTTTTCCCTGTTTTTTCTCCAATATCCAGTAATTTGAGTTCAGCAAGTGTCATGTTTCTCACGCTACCGGTTTTACCCTCAACATAACCATCGATATTCGAATTATGAACACTCACAAACTTTCCGTCTTTGGTTGTACGTACGTCAATTTCAACAAAATCGCAACCCAGGTCAATCGCTTTTTGGTAGGCAGGAAGCGAATTTTCAGGTATTCCGTGGTGAGCGCCCCGGTGAGCAATAACGTAAATCCCGTTTTTCGCTTTCCTGAATTCCTTAAAGCCATTAACATTCTGGCCAAACAGGATGCCGGGAAGTATCAGTAAAAAAAATACCACTGAAAAAAGATGTTTGTAAACAATTCTTCCTTTCATATTTCTGTTATTTAAAAATGGTATAATTCCCTTTGCTATAATCTGTAGTTCGAACAACGAGCTTATTTGTCGATCCATTATACGAATAACTTACTGTGTCGGATAACAGATTGCCGTCGAGTTCAATTTTACGGGGCATTTTTTCGAGATTGATTTTTAAAATATGGGGCTTTTGAATACCACTTAGCGAAATGTTTATTTTTTCTCCTGAATCAATTACATGAACAGTTGTACTTCCGCTTTTATCAGGGTGATGGACAGTGAAATTGTTTTCGACTTCGGGATAAATCAGGAGGGTTAAAAAACCTTCGGAGGTTTCATTGCCGATTCCGGTATAACTTCGTTTAATATCCATTGGAATAATAGCTCCCTCGCGGATATAAACCGGGTATTCTTCGAGTGGAAACTCCTTTTTGAAGGTTACCGGCCCCTCAATTACTTCCTTGTCATCGAAAAAATAACGCCATTTTCCTTTTGGAAGATTTACTTCATTCACCAGTTCATCTTTGTAAATGGGTGCAACCAAAAAATTATCACCAAAAAGATAGTGATATTTGCCTTTAACCGGCCGCTGTAGTAAAGTGCCGCCATTGTGGGCTTCCACCACATACGAATACATATACGGAATGAGTTCGGTGTGGAGCCATGAAAACCGGCGGATAATTTCCAGTTCCTGCTGCGATCGTTTCCAGAGTGCCCTTTCGCCGTGACCGCCATTCAGAAATAATCCACAAAACGCTGAAAACTGTGCCCAGCGAATGTAAAGACGCGGCGGAATCTCTTTCCCTGAAAAACCTGCCACATCAGACCCGATGATATTATAGCCCGCTTTCGCGCTTTTGATAATATTCTCCATGGCCATTTCAATTCCTTCGATTCCATCCATTGCAATATCCACCGTATCAGAACCATCTCCTTCCGATTTCCACGAATGTCGCTGGTCTCCCACCCACGTAACCGGCGCGGCATCAATTGGCGCAAATCCTTCGGGATGATAACCACGATCAATTGCCCTTGAAAGTGTTACAAAATCGGGATTTTTAGTTAGCCCATGTGCATATTCATCGCGGTAATAATGGTCCATGTAAGTTCGGGTTGACATTAAACCATTCCGGGTTGACTGATAAAATAGCGGCAATGGCCCCAATCTTTTAAAAGAAAAGGTTGCAGTGCCATCCAGTTTCCAGCCATCAATCCCATAATCGAAAACGGTTTGCTGCATTCCGCGCCACCATTGCATGGCTTCGGGATTTGTGTAATCAATAAAACCGCCTTTACCCTTCCACCACTTTATTTGGGTTCCGTTTTCAGTCAAAAAACCACTTTTCACAGCTTCATCAAACCAGGGTTCAGAGTTCCCGATTCTTGTATCTTTACTATAACTGTCAACCATTGTCGTCATCCATAAAACCACGCGATAACCATCTTCCTGTAATCCACTAAACCACACTTTTGGATTGGGGTAAAGAATTGTATCAACTTCAAAATCGTTATACCTAAAGCTCCAGGGGCTATCTAAAAGTATTGTCCTTACCGGAATATCGTATTTGGCATAACCTTTTAAAAGTGAATCAACCCTTTCAGCAGTATTGCTATCATCTTCCCATAGCCAGCATTCGAGCGCCCACGCAGGGGTAAGCGGAGGATTTCCGTGCCGTTGTGCATTAAAAAATGTTCCCCGGAAAGGGTATGCAAAACCGAAATAATAAACAACAATCAGAATGAAAATAAGGATTAAACCATATTTGGTCACATTTCGGTACCTATTCGACTTTTTCATATAACCCCTCCTTCTGTTGATTATCACAAAAATGACTATTTTAACAATCTTAGGTGAATACTATTTTGTAATTTTATGATATAATCTTAACTTACACAAAAAAACTAAACCGTTTTAATAGCATTTTTTGGTTAAGATATAATGTAAGCAGAACAAATTTCTATTTGTTTACACATTTATCGATGGTAATTATTCTATTTCGGTGCCCAATGCTCAATCTGTTCTGGTATTTTCTTTTGTTGGTATGCAACCACAGGAATTATCTGTTAACGGAAGATCTGCTGTTGATGTTACCCTGGTTACAACATCCATTGGTATGGACGAAGTGGTTGTAACCGCAATGGGTATTACCAAAGCGAAAAAATCGCTGGCATATTCGGTCAGTGATGTAAAATCGGAAGACCTTGTAAAAGCAGGTAACCCGAGCACTTAAATCGCTTGATGGTAAAATAAGTGGTGTAAACTTAACCAGTTTAAGTAGCGACCCTACCTCTTCGGTATTGGTGAATATTCGGGGAACTACTGTTATGCCATCAACCGGGGATGCCAATATCTCAGTAAAGGGTCAACCTTTGTATGTGATTGATGGTATTCCTGTTGGAAATCAGACTTTTACCAGTAGGAACGGTGTTGACTTTGGTAACATCCTTTCGCAATTGAATCCTGAAGATATCGAAACTATCACTGTTTTAAAGGGTGGTAGCGCCGGTGCCTTGTATGGTTCTCAGGGGGGAAACGGTGTAATCATGATCACAACCAAATCGGGTAAAGGTGGTAAAAAAGGTATTGGCGTTTCAGCATCAGTAACTGCAACAGCCGATTCACCTTATAATTTTATTGAAGAACAACAATTATATGGTCAGGGTGAACGTGCCTATGAGTGGCAGTACGACAATACTGATACCTGGGGCCCAAAACTTGACGGATCATATACCGGTGATTATTGGAATACTAAAACACAAAAGTGGGACAATGGCCCAATGCGTTCAGCAGGTGAAAACAGGATGGAATCTTATTTAAGGACAGGCAGCACTGAAGGAAACATGTACTTTACCCCACCCTTAACCCTTCTTTCGTAACCTGGAGCTTATAATTAAGCCAACAGTGCATAAAAATATTTTACGAATTGTAAAATTTTAACGACCAAAGCTCTCACTTCATATGTTATTTAACTAAATAATTCATTCAATTTTTAATTAAAATTTCAATTGTAACTAACTGATATTAATTCAATTGTTTATATTGAAGTTTCAGGAATAAGTCAGAAAAAACACTTTGGCACGGTCTATGTTATAGCCTCACCCAAATTAGAAAATATTTTAGAATAATTAGAAAAAATCAAAAAAAAGTTAGAAACAATAAAAAATCAAAAAAATGAAAAACTTAATGAAATTTTTCGCCCTCGCCATCGTGATCCTCGGATTCTCTGCTAACTCTTTTGGACAAGCTAGTGCCACTGCCACTGCAACAGGTGTAATTAAAGATGCACTTAAAATAGAAATGGCTACTAATATGAATTTCGGTGATATTTATGTAGATGACGATGGGGGAACTGTTACAGTTACTCCTAGCGCTACTGCTACTAATACTGGAACTGGTGTAATAACTGGTGGAACGCCTGTTGCTGCTAGTTTTAATGTTACTCGTGGTAAATCATCTGGCACTTATGCATTTACTATTCCTACAGCAGCAATAAGTACTACTACAAATCCAGTAGGGGCTATTGCGATGACGATTGATGGATGGACAAGTACTCCTTCATCAACAAGTGGAGCAGGAACAGGAACTTTTACTTCGGGTGCCCAGACAATTTATGTTGGCGCAACGTTACATGTAGGTGCTAACCAGGTTGCTGGAACATATAGTACAGGCGGTTTCCCAGTAACCGTTAACTACAACTAAGATATAATTTTTCCAAAAAAAACGCTGCCTCGTGCGGCGTTTTTTTTGGCCGTTTTTCGCCGGAGACTTTGAGGTCGTCAAGGGCGCAAGTTGGGTTAACTCAAAACACGCTCTATTTAAAATGCAAAATGCAA
>CAMTWS010000095.1:0-15070 GCA_947085485.1 uncultured Prolixibacteraceae bacterium | reverse complement strand
TTCGTGGACTGACCGGGATGATATTACCAATTATATTTTCAGCAAATATGGCTGGGATAAAACTGCCTTGCTGGGTTCGTACATTACTTTCGACCACAAATCGGCGCTTCGCGAAATTGGAAAAGTTTTTGGTTTGCCTGCCGACGAAATTACACGTTTGCAAAAAAATCCGACGCTTGATGAAAACGATCAATATGGGAAATGGGTGGTTCGGTACAGCAAACTTATTTCGGGAATGCCGAGTCACCTCAGTATCCATGCCAGTGGAATCCTGATTTCTGAAAAACCCATCAATTACTATTCGGCAACGCACATATTGCCCAAAGGATTTCCTACAACCCATTTCGATATGCACGTGGCAGAAGATATCGGGTTATATAAATTCGACATTCTTAGTCAGCGTGGATTGGGAAAAATCAAGGACGCGCTTGAAATCATTAAAACCAACCGGAATAAAAAGATAGACATCAATAATATCAACCTGTTTAAAGACGATCCGCAGGTAAAAAATCTTTTAAAAAACGGCAAGGCAATTGCCTGTTTTTATGTCGAATCGCCGGCAATGAGGATGTTGCTTACCAAATTAAAAGCCGAAGATTACAAACGGCTGGTAGCGGCCAGTTCAATCATCAGGCCGGGTGTGGCAAAAAGCGGGATGATGTGCGAATATATTCTCCGGTTTCAGGATGAGACACGCCGCGAAAAAGCACGAAAAGATTTGCCTGAGTTGTATGAAATTCTGGAAGAAACTTATGGTGTGATGGTTTACCAGGAAGATGTGATAAAAGTGGCACATTATTTCGCCGGTCTTACCTTGAGCGAAGCCGATATTCTGCGGCGCGGAATGTCGTGGAAATTCAGGGAGCGGAATGATTTCCAGGTTATCAGGGAGAAGTTTTTTAGCAATTGCAAAATAAAAGGTAATGCCGAAAATACCATTTCTGAAATATGGAACCAGATTGAAAGTTTTGCCAATTATGCTTTTTCGAAAGGCCACTCTGCAAGTTATGCTGTCGAAAGTTTACAGGCACTCTATTTAAAAGCTTATTTTCCAAGAGAATATATGGTCGCAACTTTAAATAACGGAGGTGGTTTTTATTCCCCCGAACTCTATTTTCATGAAGCAAAAATGCACGGGGCAAAAATTGAACTGCCGTGTGTGAACAGGAGCCAGTGGATGAATACTATTGAAGCCGAAATAATTTATATCGGATTTTACATTATTCATTTTAATCTTCCTGAATTGTGGAAACATGAACTGGAAGATACTTTTGATGAGATTGAATTGCTTGGATTCCCAATCCGTTCGCCATTTGGATTGCTGGAATCTGCTTTGCCTTCGAATTTGAAAGCCACGCAACTGCCGGGGATTGTAGGCAAAAACGTTGAGATTGTGGGTTATTTGGTACACTGCAAACCAACACGTACAAGCAACGGAAAAATTATGTATTTCGGTACCTGGCTCGATTAAAATTAATTTTCAACATATTTTAAATCGGGGGAGTTATTGATTTGATTTTCATCAATATACTACTGATTTATCAACTTCAATTTTCTTTCATTTTATTAAATATATATTTGTCTTATAATTGATATTATGTTAAGTATAATATTTATTAAAAAAGGAGAGTGTTTCCCTCCTTTAAAAGTATGTTATTATTTCAGTTTCTCAATTTGTTCAAGTACCGCATTGTATTTATCCATTTGTTGCAAACGGTAATACAGGTTTTTCAGCGATTCCAAAACCATTTTGTCGTTGCCCTGCAGTTCGTTACATTTTTCCATGTACGGTAATGCTTTTGCAAACCAATCATCCGCTTTTTTCATTTCAGCTTCATATTTCGCATTTTCATTGGCCGGAACCTCTTTTGCAACCTCAATTTGCTGAACTCCTTTATTGTAGTAAAGAGCTCCTAAATTATAATAAGCATTAAAAAACTCAGGGTCAACCTCCATGGTTTTTTTGTATGTTTCAATTGCTTTTTGCTCGTTGCCCAATTTTTCATATAACGCGCCCTGGGCAAAATAATATCTGGGTTTTGTAGGATCTTGAAGAATAGCCTTTTCAAGGTTTAACATTGCTTCATCTGTTTTGTTAAGATCCATGTAAATCTGAATCATACTTTCAAGTAAAGGATTATCGTCAGGATATTTGGCATAACCTTCTTTTAACGCTTCCAGCGCAGCAGTTGTATCATTCATCATTTGATACGACGCCCCGATTAAACTGTAAGTACGCGCCCCATTGTAGCCGTATTTGGCAGCAGCCCTGTAATAACCAATGGCTATATCGTATTTTTCGGCATTGTAAGCTGCCAAACCCGAATTAAAAATAATAACAGTATCAACCGCTGCTGGATTATCTGATTTAACTACCGGCATTTCATTAATTGCAAGTATTTGCTCGAAAGACAATAATGCCTTGTTGTAATCCTCAACTCTAAAAGCTTCAACAGCCTGGTTTGTTAAATCGTTGGTTAATAAAGTTAACTTAATTTTAATGCTTTTGGCATTACTACGCTTTACATCCAATTCCAGAGCTTTTTTAAACGAATTTAAAGCCTCAGTAAGTGGATCGCTGCTCAATTTTTTGATTTTTTCATCTTTCGATTGACCAATTGCCTGAAAAATGTCGCCTCTGGTTTCCCATGTTTTTGGCCAGGGCGCTGATTTTTCAGCTTTTGGGTCTGATGCATCAGCAGCTTGCTCGATTGCTTCCAAAGCTTCAGCTAACTTGCCGGCATCTTTTAAACTCTGTGCGGTTGTAACTTTGCCTTTTTGCGCAAAAGTTGCAGAAAACGCAAGCACCAGAGACAGTAGAATAATTGTTCTTTTCATTTTTAAATGGTTTTTAAAATTTGCTACAAAAATATACGTTTATAGTTTTTATTCAAATAAGTTTACTAATATTCAATTGTTTATTTTTATTCTAAATTATTTTCCTCATTCCCACCAACATCTTCACTCTCAATATCTTCATTTTCCACAACTTCAACGGTTGGTTCAACATAAACCCGTGCCACCGAAGCTATTCTGTCGTCTCCTTTCAAATTTATTACCCGAACGCCCTGGGTTGCCCGTCCTAAAAGGGAGATTGTGTTTACATTTAATCTTATAGTTAAACCATTTAGTGTTATAATCATTAAGTCATTGTCGTTCGAAACACTTTTTACTGTGATCAAATCACCTGTTTTTTCGGTAATATTAATTGTTTTAACACCCTTCCCTCCCCTGTTTGTAATTCTGTAATCACCAATCTTTGAGCGTTTTCCATATCCATTTTCCGAAATTACCAGAATGTCTTCATTTTCGTCCTGGACACAAACCATGCCAATAACCTCGTCATTATCGTTTGCAAGTGTTACACCGCGAACACCTGAAGCGGTCCTTCCAATTGCCCTCACTTTTTTCTCGTTAAAACGAATAGCTTTTCCCGAACGGACCGCAAGCATAATTTCGCTTTCGCCATTGGTCAGGTGCGCTTCAAGTAAACGGTCGCCTTCTCTGATTGTAATTGCATTTACACCATTTTGGCGTGGACGTGAATAAGCCTCAAGTGTTGTTTTCTTAATAATACCCTTCTTGGTGGCCAGGATAATATAATTACTGTTAATGAACTCTTTGTCAGCCAGCGTTTTAACATTGATAAAGGTCAATACTTTATCATCAGGCTCAATGTTTAATATATTTTGAATTGCTCTTCCTTTTGAAGCCCTGGTACCTTCAGGTATTTCATATACTTTCAGCCAGAAACATTTCCCCTTTTCTGTAAAAAGGAGTAAAGTATTATGCATCGAAGCAATAAATATATGTTCCAGAAAATCTTCATCGCGGGTAGTACTTCCTTTTGATCCAACTCCTCCTCTCCCCTGTGTGCGAAATTCGGTAAGGGGTGTTCTTTTAATATACCCAAGGTGCGAAATGGTAATTACCATATCTTCATCGGCATAAAAGTCTTCAGGGTTAAATTCCTCGGCATTTGGAACCACTTCGGATCTCCTTTTATCGCCGAATTTTTCTTTTATTTCAATAAGCTCATTTTTAATAATTTCCATTCTTAAGCCCACATCAGCAAGTATTTTCTTGTAATGCTCTATCTGCGACATTATATCCTGGTATTCCTTATGAAGTTTGTCCTGTTCGAGGCCGGTCAATTGTCTTAACCTCATTTCAACAATTGCACGCGCCTGAAGATCGCTTAAATTAAAACGGACCATTAGCTTTTCTCTTGCTTCATCGGGCGTCGAAGAAGCACGAATTATTGCAATAACTTCATCTATATTATCGCTGGCAATAATTAACCCTTCGAGGATGTGCGCACGTTTCTCTGCCTGGTCGAGTTCGAATTTTGTACGGCGAACAACAACATCGTGCCGGTGATCGACAAAATGCCTGATCAAATCTTTGAGATTGAGAATTTTCGGCCTGCCGTTTACCAGGGCAATGTTATTAACATTAAATGAAGTTTGTAATGCAGTGTGTTTATACAACTGATTCAAAACAACGCTGCTCAAGGCATCGCGTTTAATATCGTAAACCACGCGCATTCCGTCCCTGTCCGATTCATCGTTAACATTCGATATTCCTTCAATTTTTTTTTCATTAACCAAATCGGCCGTTTTTTGAATCATTTCGGCGCGGTTAACCATGTAAGGGATTTCGGTTACAACTATTTTTTCGCGGCCCCCTTCATTTTCAATATGAGCTTTAGCGCGAATTACAATTCTTCCGCGACCGGTTTCGTAGGCATCAACAACACCCTGATAACCGTAAATAATTCCCCCGGTTGGGAAATCGGGGGCAATAATTATTTTAATTAATTCAGGGATTTCAATTTCATTATTATCGATATAGGCAATAATCGCATTAATTGAATCTTTTAAATTATGTGGTGGCATATTTGTGGCCATCCCAACTGCAATACCCGAAGTGCCGTTAATAAGCAACTGAGGAATCCTGGTTGGCAAAACAGTTGGTTCTGTTAAAGATTCATCGAAATTAGGTTGAAAATCAACAGTATTCTTGTCTAAATCAGCCAAACAAAGTTCGGCAATTTTAGCCATACGGGCCTCTGTATAACGCATAGCTGCTGGACTGTCACCATCAACTGAGCCAAAGTTGCCCTGGCCGTCAATCAATGGGTAACGCAACGACCATTCCTGAGCCATTCGTACCATTGCAAAATATACCGATGAATCGCCATGTGGATGGTATTTACCTAAAACCTCCCCTACAATTCTGGCCGATTTCTTATAAGGTCTGTTTGATAACATGCCCAAATCATGCATGCCATATAAAACCCGGCGATGAACCGGTTTAAACCCATCCCGAACATCGGGCAACGCCCTGGAAACAATTACCGACATAGAATAATCAATATAAGCAGATTTCATCTGCTCTTCTATATTTATTCTTATAATCTTTTCACCTTCAATCATTTATATCTGCTTTTAAAAGAAATTTTTCAATTATAAAAAAGACTGACAAAAATAGTAAAATCATCGGTCAAAAGGCTTTTTTTTCTACTGATTTAACTTCGTGGTAACGATAAGATATTAACAAATTAACTGTCAATAATTCAGTGCCAGAATTGATATTTTAATAACTTCTGACAATAACTTTGATTGGATAGGGTATTTTTGAGTAATTTAGTATTTTATTTTTTAGGAATAGTTTTTGTGACGGGACTAAAAATTTTGATAATTTAAAATATGGATTCACAGTTTTCACCAAGAATTAAAGATATAATTGGCTACAGCAGGGAGGAAGCAGTTCGTTTGGGGAATGACTATATAGGCCAGGAGCATCTGTTTCTCGGAATTTTGCGCGATGGAGAGGGTGTTGCCACCGAAATTCTGGAAAACCTCGGTATTATGCTGGCTGAAGTTAAAGAGTTGGTCGAAAAAAAAATAAGAACTAACAGGGCAATCGATCAAAAGGCAGAAATAGTAATGTTGAAATCTGCCGAAAAAACATTAAAACTTATTTATCTTGAAGCACGTTCGTTTAAAAGCGCTACCGTAAACAGCGGACATTTACTGCTTGCCATATTAAAGGACAGCGACAGTATTGTAACTCAACTTTTAGTTGAATTTGGAGTTAATTACTACATGGTAAGAACTCAATTGCAAGATTACAAGGGCGATATAGAAGCAAAATCTGATTTTCCGGAAGGAGAAGACGATGATCCGGCAGACGATTTTTCCAAAGGCCCAACAAGACAACCGCCTGGACAGAAGAAAGGAACGCCAACCAAATCGGACACACCGGTTTTGGATAATTTTGGAATTGATATTACAAAATTGGCAGAAGACAATAGCCTGGACCCGATTGTTGGCCGCGAAAGGGAAATAGAAAGATTAGCGCAGATATTAAGCCGGAGAAAAAAGAATAATCCCATTTTAATTGGAGAACCGGGTGTTGGAAAATCGGCAATCGCTGAAGGACTGGCAATTCGCATTGTGAATAAAACGGTTTCGCGAATTCTTTTCGACAAGCGCGTTGTAAGTTTGGATATCGCATCGATTGTTGCGGGAACGAAATACAGGGGCCAATTTGAAGAAAGAATGAAGGCAATTTTAAATGAACTTGCCAAAGTAAACAATGTCATTTTATTTATCGACGAAATCCATACCATTGTAGGCGCCGGCGGGGCAACAGGTTCGCTGGATGCTGCCAACATGTTAAAACCCGCGCTGGCACGTGGCGATATTCAATGTATTGGCGCTACGACACTCGATGAGTACCGGCAACATATTGAAAAAGACGGAGCCCTTGAAAGACGTTTCCAAAAAATAATGGTTGACCCTACCTCTATTGATGAAACCATTGAAATACTTAACAATATTAAGAGCCGTTATGAAGATCACCACAATGTGATTTACACGAAGGAAGCAATCGAAAGTTGTGTGAAACTTACTGCACGATATATTACCGACAGATTTTTGCCCGATAAAGCAATAGATGCCCTAGATGAAGTTGGTTCACGCGTACACATTTCAAATATCAACGTTCCGGAAAGCATTATAAAACTGGAAGAGAAGATTGAGAAAATTAAAGAAGATAAAATAGCGGCCGTAAAAAGCCAGAATTTCGAATTGGCAGCCAATTACAGGGACAAAGAGAAAAATTTTCTTCAATTACTTGAAACAGAAAAAGATAACTGGGAAAAGGAATTGATAAACCATCGTGAAATTGTTGACGAACATAAAGTTGCCGAAGTAGTTGCGATGATGTCAGGCATTCCTGTTCAACGTATTGCACTTGCTGAGGGAAAAAGGTTGATGAACATGGCAAACGACCTTAAAACCAAAGTTATCGGACAGGAAGAAGCAATTACAAAAATTGTAAAGGCAATTCAGCGCAACAGGGCCGGTTTAAAAGATCCAAACCGGCCAATTGGTTCGTTTATATTTCTTGGCCCAACCGGAGTTGGCAAAACACAATTGGCAAAGGTATTGGCTACGTATCTTTTTGATAGCCTCGATTCTTTGATCAGGGTTGACATGAGCGAGTATATGGAGAAATTCTCGGTTTCGAGAATAGTTGGCGCCCCTCCGGGATATGTTGGTTACGAAGAAGGTGGCCAGCTTACTGAAAAAGTACGCCGAAAACCTTATTCTGTAGTCCTTTTGGATGAAATTGAAAAAGCACACCCTGATGTATTTCATTTATTGCTGCAAGTACTTGATGAAGGAATTTTGACCGACAGCCTGGGAAGGAAAATTGATTTTAAAAACACCATTATAATCATGACTTCAAACATCGGAACACGACAACTGAAGGATTTTGGACAAGGTGTAGGTTTTAATGTAACTAAAACCCCCGAAAGCGATAACGAAAATGCGAAATATGTAATTCAAAAAGCGCTCAAGAAAGCCTTCGCCCCCGAATTTCTGAACAGAATTGATGACGTGGTTATGTTTAATCAATTAGATAAAAAGCAGATACACAAAATTATTGATATCGAAATTAAGGAATTGTACAATCGAGTTGAGTCGTTGAATTACAAGTTAAAAATTTCGCCTGCAGCCAAAGATTTTATTGCAGATAAAGGATACGACCCGCAATTTGGCGCCAGACCCTTAAAAAGAGCAATTCAAAAGTATCTTGAAGACGAAATGGCTGAAATTATTATAAAGGCTTCGATTACTGAAGGCGATACAATATCTGTAGGGTTTGATAAAAAGAATGAAAAATTGCAGATGCGAATATTAGCCTGTAAAAAGGAATTAAATTAATACAACAAAAAAGGCGTGAATTTCACGCCTTTTTTTTGTTTTTAAACTTTAAAACCATAATTGCAATATCGTCGGCCTGTTTCATTTCCCCTTTAAATAATTCCATATCTTTTTCAATTTCACCAATCAATTCCTTTGGTCTCAAAGCTGCCAAAGGTTTTAGTGTGTTTAAAAACCGCTCATTTCCATAACGAAGCTCATTTTCATTTTGAAGTTCTGTAACACCGTCAGAAAACAGGATAATTGAATCACCTCGCTTAAGCTTGATCGATGATTCTTCATAATTTCTGCCGGGATGCAATCCCAAAGGCATTCCGTGAGATTGATCCAATGCATGCAAATCTCCGTTCAAACTTAAAATCATAGTTAATGTATGTGCAGCATTGCAGTACTTTAAAACGCCTGTTTTTACATTTAGAACTCCGCAAAACAGTGTTAGAAAAAACTGATGCTGATTAACAGTAAATAATTCATTATTTGTACCGGTTACAATTTTTCCGGGGGTAAAAAGCTTCGAATTACCTTTTAGCAATGTTTGCGCCACACTCATAAAAAATGCAGCAGATAGTCCTTTTCCCGAAACGTCTCCAATGGTAAAAAACAAATTATCCCCGTCAAGAAAAAAGAAATCGAATAAATCGCCGCTAACAATTCGCGCAGGTTTATAAATGGCAAACAAATCAATATCATTTCTTTTTTCAAAGGCAGAGAAATCAGTGTTTATCAAACTCATTTGAATCTCCGATGCTTCAAGTAAATCCATTTCTCTCTGTGAGCTAATTTTTTCTTCACATAGTTGATTGATTTTTAATTTCTCGAACCACGATTTTAAATAATCCAGGCTACCTGAAACCAATTCAACCTCATTTCTGGTATTCAATTCAAAATCGCCATTGGTACTGCTAAATTTTTTGAGTTGAGATGTAACGGTGCTTAATGGCATTATTAACTTGTTAGAAATATAAGTTACAATGAAAAAAATAATTAAAATTCCAAGAACGGAAAAGAACAGCATTCTAAGAATTAGAAGATAGAGCGAATCAAACAACTCGTTGTAAGGAACGACAAAGAAAAGCATCCAGCCTGTTTCTTTAATTGGTGTATAATGTACCCATGATTTTTCGTAATTTAAAAATTCAGGATGAGCAATTGTGGAACCCGTTAAACCTTTTTCGATTAAAACCTTTATATCTTTGGCATTTGCTTTATACTCCTTTTTATCGATTGTAAATAAATTCTTTTTCAGAATCCAGTCTTCATTTGGATGAGTAAGATAAGTTCCATCTTTCGATACCAAAAAAGCATAACCACTTTTGCCTATTTTTAAGCTATTAATTGTTTCGTTTAAATCAAATAAAGATAACTCGGTAAACACCGAACCGACATTAACAGTTTCATTATCAGAATTTTGCATTCGAATTGGCGAATAATATGCCACTACCTGGTTATTATTTATGTTGCATTTAAATGTTTCAGTCCAACCCGGAACATCTTTTGCATGCATATCTTCAAAAATACTCTTTTCCAACCTGCAGCGGTAAATCAATTTATTCTCTTTTAGATATGCAATTGTATCGGCATCTCTGAAATAATAATAATTACGGAACTGAACATTCGGAACCACAGAATCAATATTTACCCGAATGGCATTTAAATACTGATATTTCGCCATTAATTTGGTAATTAGAAACTCAACATCATTTTGCTGTGCAAAAAACAGTACTTGTTCTGAGATATTTATTGTTATTTCCTTGGTTGAAACCAATTCTCTTTCACCTAACATCATTGCCTGCAAACCAAGGCCAAAGGCTTTATTTTCGATATTATTTTTAACAGTGCCCGTATTAAAATAATAAGCAAAAAATATAAATGCCATAAAAACACCTGTTACAGCAAGCGAAATATAAACACTTAAACGGTAAGCAATTGATTTGTTAAACATTATGATAATCCCCTCCTTTGAAAGATACAATTTAAGGATAATTTTTTGAAATACGGAACCTTTTTTGATATTATCTGGAAACATTTCAAGTATTCCAAAAAAATTAGCTGCCAAAAAATCGACAGCTAATTTGTATTTTGTTTAATGAAGCCAGGGTTCGTTTAATTAAATCCTGAATCAATAATCAATTCTAAGTATTCATGGCGCCACAAACTGTAATAACCTGTCCACTAACATACGACGATAAATCGGATGCCAGAAATACTGCCACACCGGCCACTTCTTCAGGAGTTCCGCCACGTTTCATCGGGATTGATTCTTCCCAGGCTTTTCGGGCGTCTTCGGGTATTTTAGCCGTCATTTCTGTAATAATAAATCCAGGTGCAATCGCATTTGAGCGGATTCCGCGTGAACCAAGTTCCCGGGCAATCGATTTTGTAAAACCAATAATACCAGCTTTCGATGCCGAATAATTTGATTGTCCGGCATTTCCGCTAACACCAACCACCGAACTCATATTAACAATTGAACCACTGCGTTGTTTTAACATCGTTTTCTGAGCAGCTTTTGTAAAATTAAATACCGATTTCAGGTTTACATTAATTACCATGTCCCACTGTTCTTCGGTCATCCGCATCAACAGGGTATCTTTCGTTATTCCGGCATTGTTTACCAGTGCGTCTATCTGGCCAAAATCTTTTACAATTTCGCCAACCACTTTATCAGTATCTTCAAAATTGCTTGCATCAGAAGCATAACCTTTTGCTTTTACCCCCAGCGCTTGTAATTCGGCCTCTGTGGATTTCATATTTTCATCGGCAAAAAGGTCGGTAAAAGCAATATTACAACCTTCGTGTGCAAATTTCAATGCAATTGCTTTTCCAATTCCGCGCGAAGCCCCGGTAACAATTGCTGTTTTTCCTTCAAGTAGTTTCATTCTTCAATATTTTGATTTAATAAATTTCAATACAGGGCAAAAATAACAAATTTTAAATCTTTTCAGCCCTAATCAAACCTCGCCTGAAATAAGGGGCTTTCATTTGTTTATCGAAGAAGAAAAGCATGTAACCATCGGAATGGGATGTTTTGAACCCATTTTGTGTTAACAGCGACGTAAATTCTTTCTCGTCGTTTTGTTTGTGATAGGTACAAATTGCAATCTTCAGTGGTTTTTGTTCCGAAAGGATTCGCTTACAACCATCTAATAACAGGGACTCGCCTCCTTCGACGTCAATTTTCAAAAATGTTCCATTCCCTTTAATTAAAAAATAATCATCGAGCTTTGTATTTGTTGCATCAGTGATATTACTTACATATTTATTTACAATCTCCACTTTATCTTTCCATGGCTCAAACGTAGCTCTCAGAGGTTCAATCCATTCTTTATCAGCTTCGAAAAGAATGATTCGTGAAGCTTTTTCAACTACACTTAAAGCGAAATTACCTTCAGCAGCGCCAACATCAACAAGAACTTCACCATCTTCAAACCTGAATTGTTCGGTCAGGTAGCGGTGCGGACTTCTGATATCCTGTTCTTTGGATAGTAAATTGTACAGGTTTTGTATCTTTTTTTTGCCCCATCGTTTTTTGAAATAGAGCCTTTTGCCATCAAGTAAAACAAAACGTAATCCCTTCGTCCTGTCATTAAAAACCTCGATATTATCAGCAATATATTCATTTTGAAAATCATACGGGAATACGGCAATGGGATTTGCATTTAAATAATTAAGCGCCAGTTTAATTTCTTCTGATGGAGGTTCAGAAAGGCCTGCATAGTATTTCTTTATTGAGATTGGAAGATTATGTGCAAGAATCTTTTTTCTTATAAATTTTGGAACTACAACCCTGTAAACCTGAGAAATAAATGTATTCATATCATAAACTGATTTCAAAGCTGCAAAGTTATAAGATTGCAGAATAGTTTCTTAACTGATAATGACAATGTACCGAAATAAAACGATATTTGTTTTTGGGGGATTTAGAAACACCCGAAAACCATTATTTTTACACGAAAATTAAATAGCCAATGCCCGATATTTCAGATCTGAAAGTTTATGTTTTCTATTATAAAAAGGGGTCCATTTTAGAATTGGATACGATTTATCAACCAATTATGGCGGGCAATTCACTACTCTTGGAAAAAACAAAATTTCTGGGTGATGATACCGGAGAAAACATCTCCTCAAAAAATAAGTACTACAGCGAATTAACCGGTATTTACTGGGTTTGGAGAAATACACGACAGGATATTACCGGCGCCTGTCATTATCGACGGTACTTTACTGTACAACCCGAACCTTTTTTATATCGTTTGAAACGATTGCTTTTTTTTCTTGTCGGATTGCATAAAAAACGGTTCGGATTGATTTATACAAAAAACACAAAACTTTTTGTGAACAGGATTATCAATCAAACCGAAATTGAATCATTACTTCTTAAAAATGATGCTATTTTGCCTCAGGCCCGCAAATTAAAATATACGGTTGAAACTCATTTTACCAGGTATCACGATATTAACGATTTGAAATTGATAGAGTCGATTATCAACGAAAAACATCCTGGCTATCTTGCCGCTTTTCATGAG
Organism: uncultured Prolixibacteraceae bacterium; assembly: GCA_947085485.1. GTDB lineage: Bacteria > Bacteroidota > Bacteroidia > Bacteroidales > Prolixibacteraceae > Draconibacterium. The sequence continues at coordinate 2,304 of CAMTWS010000095.1, read as the reverse complement.
GTAATTAAAGGTAAAAGGCTGTATGCCAATAATATGTTTATACTGAAAGATGGACATTTTCAGGAATTTATGGCCTGGTGGTTCGATGTGCTTTTTGAGTTTGAACGACGGATAGACTTAACCAAATACACCAATTATCAGCAAAGAATATTTGGTTTTATTGCCGAGCGCCTGTTAAATGTCTGGTTTCGGAAAAAGAAGTTACAATGTGTTGAGTTACCGGTAATTTATTTTAAGCATTTTAAGTTTGAATAACCGGTAATTCCGATGAACAGCATTATCGAATCAAAATATGTATTTTTGTATAATCAATTTTAACAATCAATGCTCGATCAATCAACTATATGCGCTATTTCAACATCGCCCGGGATTGGTGCGATTGCCGTTATCCGTCTTTCAGGGAGTGAAGCTATAAATATTGCCGGCAAGGTTTTTCAAAGTCCGAAAAAAGATAAAATATTAACCGAACAAGCTGCAAACACGCTGCATTTCGGGCAAATTATTTTTAAAAACGAAGTTATTGACGAAGTAGTTGTTGCACTGTTTCGTGCGCCACATTCGTTTACAGGCGAAGATATTGTTGAGATTTCATGTCACGGGTCTGTATTTATCCAGCAAAAAATACTTGAGGTTTTAATTGAAAACGGGGCAAGAATGGCGCTTCCAGGCGAATTTACACAACGAGCTTTTTTAAACGGAAACATGGATTTGTCGCAGGCCGAAGCGGTTGCCGATGTAATTGCATCTTCAAACGCAGCGGCACACAAGCTGGCTATTAATCAAATGCGGGGCGGGTTCTCGAAAGAAATAAACGATTTGCGCGCCCAACTGCTCCACTTTACAGCAATGATTGAACTGGAACTCGATTTTGCCGAAGAAGAAGTTGAATTTGCCAACCGCGATGAATTGCGTACCCTTACCGAAAAAATTGAGGCGCTTTTGAGAAAACTGAAAAACTCGTTTCAACTGGGAAATGCCATTAAAAATGGGATTCCGGTGGTTATAATTGGCGATACAAATGTTGGAAAATCGACACTGTTAAATGCGTTGCTAAACGAAGACAAAGCCATTGTTTCCGATATTCACGGAACCACGCGCGATGTTATTGAAGATGTTGTAAATATTCACGGCACAGCATTCCGGTTTTTCGATACCGCCGGAATCCGCGATACAAAAGACCATATTGAAAACCTTGGCATTGAACGCAGCTACAGCAAGTTGAACTTAGCCACCATAGTTTTATTGGTTGTTGATGTGCAAAACCCCTACCCCACTGTAAAACAGCGAATTGACAAGATTAGAGAGAAAATATCACACGACCAGAAATTAATTATTGTTGCCAATAAAATCGACTCAGGATTGCATGATACAATTCAGCAATTGGAAGTTGCCGATTTAAGCGACAATGAGAAACTGATTTTTATTGCCGCCAAAAAGAAGCAAAACCTTGATGAACTGATTGAAGCAATGATATATTCGGTAAATATTGAAGCAGTTGACCAGGAAGATGTTATTGTTACCAACGTCCGCCATTTTGAGATTTTGAAAAATGCCCACGAAGCAATTGTTAGCGTATTAAACGGCCTCGATACCGGAACCACCGGCGATTTTCTTGCCCAGGACATCCGCGAATGTTTGCAGTATATGGCCGAAATCACGGGCGAAATATCAACCCACGAAGTTTTGGGCCATATTTTTAAGAATTTTTGTATCGGAAAGTAAGTGAGGCCCGATTTTCAGAAGCGCACTTACTGCTTCACGGCTGTGTGAAGGGAACAAAGAATCCATATACTTCTTTCAGATTCCAGGTCACCCCGAACCCCCTTGCCATTCGCTGACACTTCCTGCCAACCCTGCGTGTACAGGGACTTACACCCTGCTAATCAAAGAACCATTCCTATACATACTAAAAAGAGACCCCGGATAGAAAATCCGAGGTCCAATATTTTTGGGAATGAAAAAATAAGGGTTTGTAAAACAACTTACAATCTAAATATTTAAAAGTAACTTCTGCGTCCAAAATTCAAATTAATTACAATTCAAATATATATATCCGGCTGCCATAATAAACCGTATTGTCCATTCTTAAATGATTGGTGCCGGAAACTGAAAAACAGGTGCCGTTTTTCTGATACAGTTGCTTCAATCCCCCTTTTCCTTGCACATTTTTAATAATAATCCCCAAAAAGGTGCAAAATGCCGAGAGGCCCTCAGCAATTTGGAGGGGCAAAACAGGCAAACTGAACCCCATTTATCAGCCCCTGCTTTTATGAAAAAAATTACGTACGCTTTTTGAAATTGCCT
>CAMTWS010000094.1:0-12789 GCA_947085485.1 uncultured Prolixibacteraceae bacterium | reverse complement strand
GCTTGTTTGATTGCCTAAAGATTCCTTAAAAATGTTTCTTGCCATAGTGTATATTTATGGCATTAAAATACTCATTGTTAAGCATATAACCAAATTTTATAAAACAAAAAAAGAGGCTATCTACACTTTTTAGACAGCCTCCGGTATTGGCTAAAAACAGTGATTTATTAAAACGGATTCATGTACTGGCATCAGCAAACGAAAGAAAAGTAATGACTTCAAAAGAATTGAGGATAAAATTAAATCTTGCTCCCGGCAATGGAGATTATGGAAGAAAATCAATCATTGAATAATATAAATTTTTAGTGGGTTTTTATAAACTGATTACAATTACCTAGTCTGAATACCATGTCGAATATCCTGGTTAGTATTTGCTGTACAACATTCAATCACGAGAAATTTATTGCTTATGCCCTGAATGGTTTTTTAATTCAAAAAACAAATTTTGCAATTGAAATACTCATAAATGACGATTGTTCAGAAGATAATACTTCTAATATCCTGAAAGATTATGACAGTCGTTTCCCAGGTGTATTTAAGATAACTTTTCAGACAGAAAATCAGTATTCAAAAGGAGTAAAACCATTTACACAAATGGTTTTTCCAAATGTAAAAGGCAAATATATTGCACTTTGTGAGGGCGACGATTACTGGACCGACCCTTTCAAATTACAAAAGCAAGTTGATTTTCTTGAAATGAATCCAAACTATTCAATGTGTTTTCATAAATGCAAAATTATTGATGAAAATGATAATGAATTAGAATCGGAAACTGGATATTTCGGTGATGCTGACCCCTTAAAAAAGGTTTTTTAGTTTTTGGCGTTTCGCACCGCGATACATTTCGGAGCAAGTTGACCCCTGGGTTTATTAATTGGGCAACAAATTTGACCGGCGGCGGCGAAACATTTCGGAGCAAACTGACCCCTCTCGCAGTTTTGGTTTTTATTCGTGGTTTTTTTAAACCACAATATAAAGATTACAGATGGCAGGAAAACCAAAACGTATGGGACAGATAAAACAATTAATCCGTTTACACGGACAAGGGCTTGGCAAAAAAACGATTGCCAGGCAACTTGGCATGAGCAAAAACACGGTAAAAGCTTACCTCCAAAAAATCGAAACAGGGGAGCTTACCTCCGAATCACTATTGTCGCTTGACGAACCGGTGCTTGAGGGCAAACTCTTTGCCGGAAACCCATCGTACAAGCAAGACAGGTACGATGGCATAAAAGACGAACTCGCCTATTTTACCCGGGAGCTGGAAAAGGTTGGGGTAACGCGCCGCGTGCTTTGGGACGAATACCGGCAAAGCACCCCCAACGGTTATCGCTACACGCAGTTTTGCCACCACCTGGGCCAGTATATGATGGTCAAAAACCCATCGATGGGTTTGCACCATAACGCAGGGGAAAAATTGTTTATCGATTTTGCGGGGAAAAAATTATCGTATGTTGACAGGGAAACAGGCGAGGTTATCGAATGCCAGGTATTTGTTGCCTGCCTGCCTTACTCCGATTATAGCTTTGCAATGGCAGTGCACACCCAGGGCATTGGCGATTTTATTTATGCCCTGTCGTGTTGCCTGAACCAAATGGGCGGTACACCTCAAACAATGGTTCCCGACAATTTGAAGTCGGCCATAATAAAAGCCAACAGATATGAGCCGGATGTAAACCAGGTACTGGAAGATTTTGCCAACCATTACAATACCACTGTAACACCTGCCCGTGCCCGGAAACCAAAAGACAAGGCACTGGTAGAAAACCAGGTGAAGCTGATTTACAGCCGGGTGTATGCCCGGTTGCGCAACCTCCAGTTCTTCGACTTGCAATCGCTGAACAAGGCAATCAGCGAAAGGGTAAATGAACATAACCAAACCCGGATGCAGCAAAAAGAATATTGCCGGCAGGAGAAGTTCCTTTCTGATGAAAAGCACACGTTAAGCCCACTGCCTGAAACAGCCTTCGAAATCAAATATTACAAGCAGTTGAAAGTTGCCAAAAACAACCACATTTATTTAAGCACCGACAAGCATTACTACAGTGTACCATACGCCCATATTGGCAGTAAGGCAAAAGTTATCTATACCCGTTCGATGGTGCGTATTTATGTTAAAGGCCAGCAGGTGGCCGTACATCAGCGCAATTATAAAACCGGTGGGTACAGTACAAGCAAGGAACATCTCTGCTCGCAGCACCGGCATTATTTAGACCGCAGCCCGGAGTATTACAAGAAGAAGGCGCTGGAAAAATCCGAGGTATTCCATCAGGTTGTAGAGTGGCTGTTCGGGCAAAACAAATACCCCGAGCAACTTTACCGTACCTGCGATGGGTTGCTGGGGCTGCAACGCAAAACCGACGAAACCCAATTCGAAAAAGCTTGCAGAATGGCCCTCGAATATGGAAACTGTTCGTATGGGTTCATCCAAAATATCATTAAAAACAAGATGACAGAAACAACAGGAACAACAAACGAAAAACCACTTCCTGCACACCAGAATATCCGGGGTGCACGGTGTTATCAATAACAATGTAAATTAAAATTAATGCAAATGAACAAAGTAGAATCACAGCTCAAAGAGCTCCGCCTGCACGGCATGGTACAGTGCTGGCAATCGTTGGTGGAAACACGCAGGCACCACGAACTGCCACTGGCAGAAGGGCTGGAACTCCTGCTGCAAGCCGAAGGGCAGCAACGTACAAACAACCGTTTTGAACGGCTCCGCAAAACGGCCCGGTTCCGTTATCAGGCATCGATTGAAGAAGTGATGTTCGATACTTCAAGAGGCTTGGACAAATCGCAGATAAGCGGGTTGGTTACCGGGGAGTATATCAGTAAAGGGGAACCGGTACTTATCACCGGGGCAACCGGTTGTGGTAAAAGTTTCCTGGCTTCGGCACTTGGCCACCATGCCTGTGCGCAAGGCCATAAAGTAGCTTATTTCAATGTACAAAAACTGCTGATCAAAACAAAAATGGCACGCGTTGACGGAACCATTTACAAACTCTTCGAACAGTTGGCAAAAACCGATTTATTGGTTATGGATGATTTTGGCCTGACCCATCTGGAAAAACAACAACAAATGGATTTGATGGAAATTATCGAAGACAGGCATGCCCGAAAAGCAACCATAATTGCAAGCCAATTACCCGTATCGAGCTGGTACAATATTATCGGTGAAGAAACAATTGCCGATGCTATTTTAGACCGGTTGGTACACACCTCGCACCGGATTGAATTGAAAGGGGAAAGTTTAAGAAAAAAAATGTAATATTGTCATGCTATCTGTTCTTTGAACCATTTTCTGTGAGGGGGGTCAATATCACCGAAATGGGGGTCAGCATCACCGAAATATCCAATTGTCTTTTGATAGTGAGAATAAGATTTAAAATCAAGTATAATGGTTTCTTTATATTTCGGAATTGCTATTTTGACATATTCTTCATTTTCATGCATTATTTCCCTAAACCATGAATATTCAGATGAGTCGCTGGCTATTTCTTTAAAGTTGATTAATAGTTTCGAATCAAAAAATCTCAATGAATCGCCGGGCAAGCCCATACATCTTTTAACTAATATTCCCTTAAATTGAGGATGATTAAAAACCACGACATCGCCTGTTTTTATTGTTGAATATCCCCTAAGCCGTTTATAACAAAAGGACAGTGTAATCGTTCGGTGGGACAATTGAATCTATTTTGCCATGCCACTCAATAAATTTGGGATAGCAAGGCCTGCATCCATCCTGCAGATAGACTACCGACATATATTTATACCGTTTCCGGAATTCTTCAAAAGACAAAAAAGTATCCCCCTGCTGCACGGCTTCAAACATATCCAGTTTCAAAGTTTTGTTTAAGTTTTTCTTCAAATCTTTTTCGGTAGGCGAAAGGCGCGTGCATGATGTTATTACAGCAATTATTATTATTGAAATATGTACCGTCCGGTGAAGATACTGAAAATACACAATATTCTTTTTCATCTCATTATAATTTATTTTTTTATAAGGCATTCGATGGAACTCGCTGATAATGATCCTCATTTGTGAGAAGATATTCTCATGCTCGTTTCATCGCTAATCAAGGTCTAATTTTTCCGTGGGTTTATATTTTTCATTGTTCAAAACACTGTCCAAGGAAAATTTATACATAATTTTTTTTCCATGAGAGGGTATCCAGAAAACCCTGTTCTTATCATCAACGCCAATTCTGCCAGGCACGGATATTTCCCCAGGCCCCCGTCCTGTGAATCCCGTGCTTGTTATATACCCAAAGCTGTTTTTATCAAATAAATGTATTCCTTTGTAACCCCTTGGTGATCCTTCATTAACAATTAAAAAATTGTCAATTATATTCAAAAACGAAATTCCGAATAAAACATCGGTCTTTATATCGACAATCTTGTTACCAACATGTATTATTTTATTGCGATGTTTCTGAAATTTTTCTGTTTCTGCCTCTTTATTGCTTCTGCAACCCGTGATAAAAAGCATCAGCAAACCGGTAAATAGTATTGTGTTCTTCATAACCTGCAGTTAAATTGTGGTTACTGTTTTTAGGTGTGGCCGCAAATTCTGGCCACACCTAGCTTTACTTAGTTACATCATTAATTTTGATTATCACCCCAATCGTACTCTTTATATTGAGGATAAGATATAAAGCAGAAACAACCAGTAGTACCTGCCACACATCCATTCTTGCATAACGGATTTATTTGTGCATTTGCCTTGGCCATAACCGCAATATCGCCTGTATTGCCTTGTTGCGACATATTAATGCTAAACAAAGTTCCCACAACAAAAAATATTGCTGCTATCAGGAAAATAATTTTCTTCTTCATTTCAGTTAATTTTAATTTAAAAACAATAATTAAATCAGTGTTTTATAACCAGTTACCATTTAAACTTCCTCAACAACTGGATATCAATATCTCCCGCCTTGCGGGATAACATTGTTTGTAATCTTATTAAATTGATTACAGTTATTTTATAATATTTATCTTTGCCACATCACCTCCTTTCTTTTTTTAGGGGGTGGCTCCCGATTAAGGTTTCCTAATCCGCCAAAGGCGAATAAGTTCACCTAAACCGGGACAAGCAGGGGCAGCAAACCAAGTTTACTTTTGCCGGTAAAAGTTTGCCGCCCTCTTTTTTGCCCCACCGTGTTAGTTTTTTAGTTTAAAGTTTCACGTTTAAAGCCTGTCTTCATGTTGGTTCAAAACTCTTCTAATTGCGCATTTGTCAATGCCAACTGCCAACTTCTTCACCTCCGGGGTTGAAAATAATTTCCTTCTTGATTTATTCTCTATCGCATATTTGCAACCTGGGCTTTCATTGTTCTAAATCGCAGGTAAGTTATGCCAATTTTTTCAAAAAAAAACGGATTTCGGTTTTTATTGCAATTTGTAATTGGTCTAAATTGTGATTAATAGTTTATTGTTGTGTTTGGCGGGGGATTAAGAATTTGACCATAGGGTTAGAGTTAATAGGTTCGACAATAGTTAAATGGTTTGATAGTTGTTTGACAATGGTTCGATTGTTTGATAATTGTTTGAATTTGTTCGATGTTGTTCGAAAATTGTTTGAATTTGTTCGATGTTGTTCTTTCAAACTTTTCAAACCTTCAAACCTTCAAACATCTTCAAACTTCTTCAAACCCTCAAACTTCTTCTAACCTTCTAACATCCTATTTCACTTCCAAAATATTCACATCATCAGGGTCGTTTATTGTTTTGTTGCGTTGGCAGATTCGTATATCTTTGCCACTGTTTTTAAATGCAAAAATTCATGCCGTCTCAGGAAATTAATTTTAAAAAATATATCGTTTGGTTTTGGGGAATAGTGTTGTCTGCAATATTCATGGCATTCCTGTTTTTCTTTCTGTTATCCAAAGGGCTGCTCGGTTTTATGCCAAGCTTCGAAGAGTTGGAAAACCCTAAAAATGTACTTGCATCAGAAATGTTATCAGCCGATGACAAAATTCTCGATAAGTACTTTATTCGCGAAAACCGTTCGTATGTCGATTATAAAGATATTCCGCCCCACCTGATCGATGCTTTGATTTCGGCCGAGGATGTGAGGTTTTACCGGCATTCGGGTATCGATTTGCGTGGGTTATTAAGAGTATTGAAAGGAATTATAACCTTCGATTCGCGTTCGGGAGGAGGAAGTACGTTAAGCCAGCAACTGGCAAAAATGCTTTTCCCCCGCAATGAAAGGTTAAACAAATATCAACTGGTGTTGCGCAAATTTAAGGAATGGATTATTGCAGTCAAACTCGAGCGCAGTTACACGAAAGAGGAAATTATTTTAATGTATTTAAATAAATACGATTATTTAAATAATGCTGTCGGAATAAAATCGGCTGCCCAGGTTTATTTCAGCATCCCCCCCGATTCGCTTCAGTTGCACCAGTCGGCAATGCTTGTAGGCATGGCAAAAAACTCGTCGTTATACAACCCTGTCCGGCGCCCTGAACTGGTGCTTGAGCGCCGCAATGTTGTTTTAAACCAAATGGAGAAATACGGTTATATTACAAAAACGGAGAGAGATTCAATAAAACATTTACCAATTGATTTAAAATACAGTAAAGTTGATTTTAAAACAGGCCCTGCACCTTACCTGAGAGAGTACCTTCGATTAACACTTACCGCCGGCAAACCCGAACGTAAAAATTATGCATCGTGGCAGGAACAAAATTATATTGAAGATGTAAATGAGTGGGAAACCAATCCGCTTTACGGCTGGTGTAATAAAAATATAAAACCCAACGGCGAAAATTACAATATTTATTCTGACGGATTAAAAATATACACAACCCTCGATTCAAGGATGCAACAATATGCTGTTGAAGCAGTTGAACAACATTTGCGGTATGATATCCAGCCCCTGTTCGACAGAAGTATGAAAGATCTGCGCAATCCTCCGTTTGCCAACAACATGACCAGCGCGGAAACCGAAGGCCTGCTCGACCGGGCCATGAAACAAAGCGAACGTTACCGGGTGTTAAAACAGGCCGGCAATGACATCGACCAAATCAAAGCCAATTTTAACCAGCCGGTTGAAATGACAGTTTTTTCGTGGAAAGGCGAAATCGATACAACAATGTCGCCCATTGATTCAATAAAATGGTATTTGCGCTTTTTCCGGTCGTCGTTTATGGCCATGGAGCCGGAATCGGGGAAAGTTAAAGCTTACGTGGGCGGCCCCAATTACGTATATTTTATGTACGACATGGTGAAAACGGGAAAACGCCAGGTGGGCTCGACCGTAAAACCATTTTTATACACGCTTGCCATGCAGAACGGGTTTACCCCCTGCACCAGAGTTCCGTTTGTAAACCAACAGTTTCAGCAGCCTGACGGGACTATCTATGAACCCAAAGATTCGGAAGGCGGGAATGATGAAATGGAAGGCCAAATGGTAACATTAAAATGGGGGCTTGCCAACTCGAAAAACCGCATTTCGGCTTGGGTAATGAAACAGTTTAGCCCGCAGTCGGTAGTGGAATTAATGAAGCGCCTTGGTGTGTACAGCCCCATCGATCCGGTAAATTCGATGTTCCTTGGAACCTCTGATGTTACATTATACGAAATGGTGGGGGCATTCAATGTTTATAACAATCTGGGAATGTATGTTAAACCTTACTTTGTAACCCGGATTGAAGACCGCTATGGAAACGTGATTGCATCGTTTCAGCCCGAAAGGCACGAAGCCATTGATGAACAAACGGCTTACCTGATGCTGAACATGTTGCAGGGAGTAATAAACGAAGGGACCGGTGGCAGGTTGCGCGGCCCCCGTGAATATGGCAAGTTTAAAATGCCCATTGCCGGAAAAACCGGGACCACCCAAAACCATTCCGACGGCTGGTTTATTGGCGCTACACCGGTACTTACCGCCGGTGTGTGGACCGGCGCCGATTTGCGAAGTATCCATTTCCGTTCGCTTCAATCGGGACAGGGCGCAAACCTGGCGCTCCCAATATGGGGCTGGTTTTTTAAAAAAGTGCTGGCCGATCCAACACTTGGGATTACAGAGGATATGACCTTTAAAAGTCCACTCTATTTTAATATCGATTTAAATTGCGACGATACCGAAAAAGGTAAAAACAAAAAGGAAACCGACGAATTCTTTTAAAATTGAACAGTCTTCAATCCAGGCGTCATTCACAGTTTTGTCGGCACAAAAAACCACTGCCAGCGGCGCTGTATCAAGCGGGCCGGCGCCACTGGGTTTACATGCTTTCAGTTTTTGAATGGTTGCTGCATCGTCAATAAAAATAAAACGCCACGGGTTGATTCCTTTCGATGAGGGCGAACGTAAAACAGCTTCTTTCAGGATTTCCAGCTTATCAGGTTCTATCTTCTGTTCGTTGTATTTCCGGTTGCTGCGGCGGGTGCGTAAAAGTTCTATCATCTTTTTTAGTTTTAATAATATCAAAAATACTTTTCATTTTACAGTGCACAAACATTTTTGCTTATTTCAGGTACAACTGCAAATACAATGAACTTATGTTGTGAACATAAAAATACAAACATCTATACATTAAATGATTGTAAAACAGGGGGGGGTATTATTAAACTTTACAATTATGAAAAAAAATCAGTTTTCTTAAGTTTATGCTTTATCGCATTAACATTCGGCGCAACCGCGCAGTTGAAGGTAAATTCCACAGGCAAAGTAGTAATAGGTATCGACCCCGATGCAACCTATAATCTTAACATGAACAGCGCTATTTTTAAATCGGGTTTTACATATCCAAACCTGATTATTTCTGCTGACCCAACCAATGCGCCTTATGGCAGGGCAATTTTGCCCAGCGCCAATAACACATGTAAATTAGGGTATTCCGGCCAGGCATTCAACGGCATCTGGACATACAGCTTAACCAATTTATCTGATGGCAGGCAAAAAGAAAACATAAAGGAAATAAAAAATGCATTGGGAATTGTTATGAAACTTAAAGGGGTTAAGCGATTTGGTGAGAACAATTATCTTCCGGGTGGTTGACCAACAGGGGAATACGGTGGATCATGCATTGAATAAACTAAAAGGTAAAAATCAGCAAAACTTATGGCTTTGTTGAAACGCTCAACTTTTATCTTTTCCCCGATTTTGTCGTTCGTTATCCAACCGATCGGCTTGAGAAATATACTCTGGTTGGGCTTACCAATCCCAGCGTTGGGGTACAAAACCTCACCTGGTTCGATGTCAATAGTTTTAACCCGGGCGACGAATTGCATGTGAAGGAATACAACTTAGGGGATGCCTATTTTTTTCTTCCCATACGTGAATACGACAACAGGTGCATTTATAAATACCTGGTGCGGACCGTTTATGCCGATTCCATTGTTTACCGATACGCCCGCAAGCAAAGCATTAAAACCGTTTACACCGACAGAACTACTTTGGAAACTTACAACGACACTTTGAAATCGGTGGTGCTGGCCAATCCCGGTTTCGATAAATTGCACGGTGAACCTATCGTCACAGACTATTCTGCTTACCAAATGTATATGCGCAACGATGAATTTCGGATGAAGATTAGTCCTTCTCGAATGAATGAACTTTATGTAGGCAATGGACCTTGTTTGAGTGCAATTGCTGGCGAGGGCTGCCTGCCTGAGAAGCGTTATATCGCCGGCCTCGGGGGACCGTATTACTATTGTGGTGGTTACGTTGGCGACTCCGAAGAGCGTAAATTGGTTTATTATAAAAAAGGAGAATCCGAATGGGGCGAAAAGCTTGTGATTACTGGTGTTTCAAATTTTAAAACCCGTGATAGATTGCAGGTTTATCCGAATCCCTTTACCGGTGAAATCACGGTCGAATATCCGGGCACAGAGAACTTTACCATCGAAATACTTAATTCAGGTGGTCAAAAGGTTTTCGTAAATAATGTTTCCACCAGGAACCGGTTTCAGATCAATCTTTCGGTTTTTCCTTCCGGAGTTTATTTTGTAAAAGCAATTACAGGCAAAAAAGCGATGGTTCAAAAAATAATAAAGCATTAAAACTGATTATTTGTTATTGAGATATTAAGCTGATAGATAGCCGGTAAAGTTTTGGTAAAATAATACGCTGCGAATCGGGGAGTTAAAAAAATATCTCTAATTTGATTCCCGGTTTGTTTTTAAAGTACAATTTTTCCTACCTTCAAAACCTCATACAAACCTGATAGTTATGAAAACCAAAAACCTGATTTTGTCTGTGCTACCGATTCTATTCGTTTCTTGCAGCAACTATTATTCAATGGATGATTTCCCGAAAGTCGAAAAAATTGACGCGCACTACCACATTTATTCAGCCCAAAACAATTCGATGGAACAGGCGCAGAAAGACAATTTTAAGTTGCTTGCCATCAATACTTTCTCCGATAATTGTGAGCGGGTGGCTGATGTGCAGAAACAATCGGCTGAATTGTTTAAAAAATATCCGTCTGATTTTGCTTACACAGCCACGTTTTGCCTCGATGGATGGAACGATTCGACCTGGGTTGAAAAAACCATTGCGTGGCTCGACAGTTGTTTTGCCGAAGGCGCCATTGCCGTTAAAGTGTGGAAAAACATCGGGATGGAATTCCGCGATAAAGACAGCGTTTTGATTATGATTGACGATCCAAAATTCGACCCTGTTTTCAAACACCTTGCCGATAAAGGAATCCCGCTGGTTGGCCATTTGGGCGAACCAAAAAACTGCTGGTTGCCTTTTAGCGAAATGACCACCAAAAACGACAGCAATTATTTTGCCGAAAACCCGAAATACCACATGTTCCTTCACCCCGAATTTCCATCGTACGGAGAACAAATGGCAGCCCGCGACCGGATGCTGGATAAAAATCCTGATTTAATATTTATTGGATGTCACCTCGCCAGCCTGGAATGGAGTGTAGATGAACTTGCAAAATGGTTTGACAAATACCCGAATACCTCGGCTGACATGGCTGCCCGCATGGGGCAACTTTTCTATCAAACCCACGAAAACCCTGAAAAAGTCCGCGATTTTTTTATCAAATACCAGGACAGGATTTTATATGGAACCGACATTATCGATCATGCCCAGGAAAAGGAAGCAATTCAAAACCGGATGCACCAAACCTGGCTCAAAGACTGGGAATTCATGGTTACCGGCCATAAAATGACCAGCGATTTAATTGTCGGTGAATTTCAGAGTCTCAAACTCCCGCGCGAAGTGGTTAACAAAATTTACAGACTGAATGCTGAAAAGTGGTACAGGCTGGTTCCTTGATATCGTCATTATCAAATACCATTAAAAAAAAATCAGAATCCTGTAAGAAAAATTTCAGCAGATTTCTGATTACTTGTTATGAAAATATTTGACTGTGGATTATTTTGTCACAACCAGTTTCTCCTGTAGAATTTCATTTTTATATTTTACCCGAACAATGTAAATGCCTTCTTTCCAACCATTGGTTTGTATTGTGGTACTTTTACCTTTGAGTTTGCCAGCTTTAAACTTCTGATTTTGTAAATTATCATATACCTCAATATCCCATTCGGCGTTATAATCAAAACCTGATTCTGTCGAACTTGGTTCAAGTAAATCATTTTCATCCGAAGTTTGTTCAATTGCAACAGTCGTTTCTCCGGATGTCGGATTAGGAGAGAGCAGTAAAGAATAACCGGAGTAAGTAAAAAATACAAGCGTTTTGGAATAACAAGTGCCTGCGCCGGTAATGTTAAAACTATAAGGACCTGATTGGGTTGGTAATTGTAAATATAATGTGCTGTTGCTGCTTGAATAATACCAACTAAGAGGCTGGGCCGAACCCGAAGCCAATGATAAAGTCCTTCCAGTCATATAGCTTAATGAAACCTCTGTTGTGCAACCAGGGTATAAAAATACAGAACTGCCGTTAAGCGTACCACTTTGGCTGGGGAATGAATTATTATAAGCAATACACACCTGCTGATAATAACTGCCTGTCTGATAAGTTGTATTAGTATCGCTCGCAATGGTTTTTGCAACAACAATTGTAGCTCCGCAATTGGTTGTAATTGTTGCAGTTAATGTCATTACAGCGGGGTATTTGTACGGGTTGCTTACAAGACACTGGTTTGTGCCCGGCACATTGTTTTGAAGTTGAATTGCACTTGGGTGCGGGGAAAGCGACCATGTTACAGTACTGCCCGATGGCAAATTGGCAACAGAATAAGCATTTGAACTGCAAACAATCGTATTACCACTAATTGGCCCATAATTAACAATAATGGTAGCTGATGCATATGGCGAATAAATATTACATCGACTGTTATATGCCCTTACCTGAACTGTAGCAGTACAACTGGCATTCAATGTAGCAGAGGTACCGGCACCTGTAATTGTTCCTTGATTTGTTATCCATTGATAGCTTGTTGCACCAAAGGTTGGGGGAATGGTTAGTACATATCCGTTGGTGTTATAAGTAAATGATTGATTAGATAACGATGGTGTACCTACTCCTTCTGTTTGAATTGGATAAACGTTAAAAATCGCACTTTCATACTGATTGTACGGACCTGGATCTCCCGGTGGGTCAAATGAACCTAATGAATATTCTCCATTATAAGTACCATACCATCCCCAATTACAATGAAAATTAGCATTTGAATAATATCCATCTACTACCCACGAATGTCCCCCTCCCAGCAGAGCTGAACCACTATACAAAATTGGTCTCTCAAGATTAAGTTCATTCTTTAAATCAGCTGACCATGTACTTAGTGATTGTTAAGAAATAAATAGTACGTTTGCAAAAAAATATATATGATTGAAGATGTTGTTTT
>CAMTWS010000093.1:0-22883 GCA_947085485.1 uncultured Prolixibacteraceae bacterium | reverse complement strand
TTCCGATCTATTAAGGCTTGGGGAATCTATAAAAACCAATTATCCTGAAATAAAAGTAATATACACCCGCACAACTGACGTTTTTGTCCCTTTGTTCAACCGGGCTAACCTCGCCAATAAAAACAAGGCCGACCTGTTTATTTCGATCCACGTAAACGGCACCGGTAAAACAAGCGTACAGGGTACCGAAACATTTGTATTAGGCCAACACCGGAGCAAAGAAAACCTGGAAGTTGCCAAAAAGGAAAATTCGGTGATTTTGCTTGAAGAAGATTATCACACAACTTACGAGGGGTTCGATCCCAATTCGTCCGAATCGTATATCATGTTTGAACTGGTACAGGATGAATATCTGGATCAGAGCGTAATGTTTGCATCCGAAATTCAAAACCAGTTTCGCAAACATGCAAAACGGATTGATCGCAGTGTTAAACAGGCCGGGTTTCTTGTCCTTCGCCAGGCAACAATGCCCAGTGTGTTAATCGAGGTAGGTTTTATCAGTCATCCGAACGAACGTAATTACTTGCTAAGCGAAACAGGAAAATCAACCCTTTCATATTCAATATTTAATGCATTTAAAGATTACAAAAGAAAGATTGAAGACAAAAGCAGTTTTGTTGTGCTTACAGAAGAAAGCAGCTCACAAAGCCCCGAAACCGGTTCAAAAACAGTATCTGCCCGATCGTCAGAAACTTTAAATAAAACTGCGGGGCCAAAATCCCGTACTGGTGCAAAAACGAACGACATCTTCTTTTCAGTACAAATTGCAGCATCAAAGAAAAAGATGGATACTTCGCCATCGAACTTTAAAGGCGAGAAAAATATTTACCGAATTGAATCAGCAGATATGTTACGATATTATTCCGGAAAATTCAAAAATTATGACGATGCTGTTAAAGAAAAGCAAAGGATAGAGAAGAAATTCCCTGAATCATTTGTAGTGGCCTTTGAAAACAATGAATTAATTTCTGTTAAAAAGGCATTGGGAAAGATGTAAGTGAGGGTTGAAATCCCTAATTTTACATTGCAATTGAAATATATTAAAATTGTTTGTATGAAGTATTCGAAATATGTAAAACTTGGGGTTTTAATTGTCATATCATTGACCATTTTATTTTGGGGGCTTAGTTACCTGAAGGGAAATGACATTTTTAAAAGAAATAATTACTACTTCGTGGTTTACGACCGAATTGACGGTTTGCTCGAATCGAATAAGGTTACTATGAACGGATTTCAAATCGGGCAGGTAAAAAACATCAGCTTTGCCCCCAAAACAACCGGAAAACTTTTAGTTACCTTAATGATCGACGCATCGTTCGAAATACCTGTAAACTCTTTGGCCCAGATTATCAGCAGCGACATAATGGGGACCCGATCAATTAAAATGATTTTAAGTGATGAAAAAACTTTTTATCAGTCAACCGATACCATTCAGGGAGCAATTGAAGGAGATTTAAAAGAACAAGTCAGTTTGCAGGTGCTTCCTATTAAAAACAAAGCTGAGCAGTTGTTAAGTACCCTCGATTCGGCAATTACTGTGCTTACCGTAATTTTTAATGAAGATGCCAGGGAAAATTTATCGGAAAGTTTTGCACACATTAACAAAACCATTGAAAATACTCAAAAAATAACGGGTGATTTGCAACAGATTGTATCTTCGGAAAAAGGAAATATTCAGCAAATTATAGTAAATATTGAAGAAATTACCAGCTTTTTAAGCAAAAATACCAAGGAGCTGGACAAAACAATAAAAAATCTTTCAAGTTTTAGCGACTCGCTTTCAAAAATTTCTGTTTCTCCGATTATTACAAACATTTCTTTGGCAACAAATCAGATTTTGAGTTTACTTGAGAAATTGAACAGCAATGAAAACACTGCAGGTTTGCTTCTAAACGACGACCAGTTGTATTTGGAAATAGCAGCGCTTTCAGGGAACCTTAGTTTTCTGATAAAAGATATTCAGGCTAATCCAAAAAGATACCTTCAGTTTTCGGCCGTTGATTTCGGGAAGGATTACTACATTAATACCTCGGGCGATGTATCTTCAAAAAATATTGTTTTTAAAGTACATCTGATTTCATCGGAAAACAAGATCCCTTCAAATTCGAATCTTTTCGAAGGGCTTGGAGAAGTAGAAGAATATTATGCCAACGGAGCTTATTCATATCTGTTAGGTGCAACAAGTTCGTATAGCGAAATTACAGAAATTCATAACCTTGCAAAAAAGAAATTTCCCGATTCTGCAATTGTTGCATTTAAAAACGGACAGTTGATAAAACTTGAAAAAGCGCTTAAATCGCTACGTTAATTAACCATGAAATGGTGATAAATTTTTTAATTAATTATTTGTTCCTGCCACTACCTACCTGTTATGGTTCTAACTGTCAGTTGATTGCTTTTAACACATTGATTTTCAGAATATTAATTATTATAAAAAAAAAAATAATTTTTAATCGCCTGAAATAGAAAACAATATAACATTTAGGAAAAATTCAATAGTTTTTTAATTTTTTTTTTAACTTTTTTTTCGCAACTTTTGCTCTCGGGAATAACATGAGAGAATTATTTGTGGAACCGCAAAAAACCAAATTATTTAGATGAACGAAGAATACAAAACTGTTTGGGACAAATGTTTAAACGTTATAAAAGATAACGTTCCCGGCAGTAGTTACAAAACTTGGTTTGAGCCAATTGTGCCTGTAAAACTTACCGAAAAGGTATTGACAATTCAGGTACCCAGCGCATTTTTTTACGAATACCTTGAAGAGCAATTTATCGATATTTTGAGAAGAACACTGAGAATGGTTCTCGGCAATGGCGCAAAACTGGAATACAACGTAGTAATGGGCGATAAAAATGGCGCTACTCCTTATACCGTTAGTTACCCAACAAACAGCAATATCAAAATTGTAAATAATCCATTAACCATCCCTTTAAAGACTGACGAAAAATCAGCCATAAGAAATCCTTTTATAATTCCCGGCATTCAGAAACTGCAAATCGACCCGCAATTAACACCCGACAATACTTTTGAAAATTTTATTGAAGGCGATTGCAACCGTCTTGCCCGCAGCGCTGGTTTTGCCGTGGCCCAAAACCCTGGCGGAACTGCATTTAATCCGCTAATGATTTATGGAAATTCGGGGTTAGGTAAAACTCACCTTGCACAGGCAATAGGAATTGAAGTAAAAGAACGGTTCCCCGATAAAATTGTTTTATACGTAAACGCCAATAAATTTCAAACCCAATATACCGAAGCTACCCGAAACAACAACCGGAACGATTTTCTTCATTTCTATCAAATGATTGATGTATTGATTTTAGATGATGTACAGGAATTTGCCGGTAAAGAAAAAACACAGGAAACTTTCTTCCATATTTTCAACCATTTGCATCAAATGGGCAAGCAACTTATTTTAACATCAGACAAGCCCCCCATTGAATTAAAAGGAATGGAGCAGCGCTTGTTATCGAGGTTTAAATGGGGGTTGACAGCCGATTTGCAAATACCCGACTTTGAAACCCGCATGAATATATTGCGGCACAAAGTGTATAAAGATGGTATTTCGTTTACCGACGATGTGCTTGAATACATTGCTTCGCATGTTGCAAATAATGTTCGCGAACTGGAAGGGGCGCTTGTTTCATTATTGGCCCAGTCGATGTTAAACAAGAGGGACATCACCCTTGAACTTGCAGCCAAGCTTATTAATAAATTGGTTAAGAATTCGAAACGGGAACTTTCAATTGAATATATCTCGAAAGTAGTTTGCGATTATTTTAACATGCAGGTTGATGCCCTTCAGGCAAAAACCCGGAAACGTGAAGTTGTTCAGGCAAGGCAAATAGCCATGTATTTTTCAAAAAGCCTTACCAAATATTCTCTTACAAGCATTGGCGCGCAGATTGGCAGCAAAGACCACGCAACAGTGCTTCATGCCTGCAAAACAGTTAATAACCTGAAAGATACAGATAAAAACTTCCGGCAATATGTGGAAGATATCGAAAAGAAATTGAAAATGTAATTAAAAGCCATTAATTTTGACGATTATGAAATTCCACGAATGTCAGTACAATCAATTGGAAACCAACATTTTAATTTTATTAATGTTGGTTTTTTTTTGATTGGCAGAAAACAGACATCATTAAAGTAAAAATATGAAGAAGGATTTAATTTCAATTACAGATTTTTCGAAAGAAGAATATCTGAAAATTATGAAACTTGCTGCTGAGTTCGAAAAAAATCCAAATCAGGATTTATTGAAGGGAAAAGTAATTGCTTCCCTTTTTTTTGAGCCTTCAACACGTACACGGTTAAGTTTCGAAACAGCTATAAGTCGATTGGGTGGGCGCATAATTGGTTTTGCCAACCCCGACAGTTCAAGCGCCAGCAAAGGAGAAACATTGCACGACACCATTAAAATGGTAAGCAATTATACCGATTTAATAGTAATGCGCCACCCTTTGGAAGGAGCAGCACGTTACGCTGCCGAAGTTTCGCCGGTACCTGTTATCAATGCCGGCGATGGCGCCAACCAGCATCCGACACAAACACTGCTCGACATGTACTCGATTTTAAAAACGCAGGGAACACTCGACAATCTCAATATTTTTATGGTCGGCGACCTGAAATACGGAAGAACAGTCCACTCGCTTTTAATGGCCTTGAGTGAATTCGGGAACCCCATTTTCAATTTTATTGCTCCCACAGTTTTGGAAATGCCCGAAGAGTATAAGTTGTTCCTGCGCGACAAAGGGATCAAATATTACGAGCACAAAGAATTTACAGATATTATCAGTGCGGCAGATATAATTTACATGACGCGGGTTCAAAAAGAGAGATTTTCAGATCCGATAGAATACGAGCAGGTTAAAAATGTTTATATTCTGCGGAATGCAATGCTCGAAAAGACCAAACCAAATGTAAAAATTTTACACCCGCTGCCGCGTGTCAACGAAATTCATACCGATGTAGATACCAACGAAAAAGCCTACTATTTTGAACAGGCACGCAACGGTGTGTTTGCCCGCGAAGCAATTATTTCACACATCATGAATTTAAAATAAAAAGCCATGCAAGACGACCAGAAGAAAAAACTAAAATTGAAAGTCAGCGCCATAAAAGAAGGAACTGTTATTGACCACATTCCGGCAAAAAACCTTTTTAAAGTAATTTCAATTTTGGGGTTGGATACAATCGGTAATCAAATAACATTTGGTACAAATCTCGAAAGCGAAAAATTGGGTTCTAAAGCAATTATAAAAGTTTCGGACAAATTTTTTGAAGACAACGAAATCAATAAAATTGCATTATTTGCCCCTCATGCCAATTTAAATATTATTCGCGACTATGAGGTAGTTGAGAAAAAAGTGGTCGAAATTCCCGATTCTATTTCGGGGATTGTAAAATGCTTTAACCCGAAATGTATAACCAATAACGAACGTATTACCACTTGTTTTAAAGTAGTTACCAAAGATCCCATTTCGTTAAAATGCAAATATTGCGAAAAACTGACCCACGCGAACCAGATTAGTATGTGCTAACGATTTATTTTTTTCGAAATATAAAAATCCATCTTTGTGAATGAACTGAAGGTGGATTTTTATATATATTTGCCACCGCAAAAAGCCCAGATGGTGGAATTGGTAGACACGCTAGTTTCAGGGACTAGTGACCGTAAGGTTGTGCAGGTTCGAGTCCTGTTCTGGGCACCAAAAATAAACGCAATCATTTTAATTTTTAAGTGATTGCGTTTTAATTTATAAACTATTTCGAACGGGTCATTTCAACAATTCATTAAAACCTGACTTTAATCTTTACCGCTCCCTCAACTTCATTTTCCGATGGAAAAACCACATATCCTCCCCCACTTCCCGAAGTTATTGCCCCTGAATATTTTGGAAAGTAGTTGGTTTTCAACTCGGCCATTACCCAATCTGGAACTGTGTATGGCAACATTTCGCCCCAGCACATTAAAGTTTCTTTCATCGATTCTCCCAACAATTTTACATCCTTTTTCAGAATGGCATCGTAACACGCTTTTCCTGATTCCCCCAGTTTTTTAACCAAAATTGGATCCAGATTCTTATTCAGAATTGGGTTGTAACCCTCGGGACGTGGCTGGAGTGGCATAAAATTTAAAATATTGGATAACCATTCGCAGGTTTCTTTGTCGATTGTGTTTTCAATATGGTTGGGCCAGAATTTGCCTTCGTAATCCAAACGGCTAATACCGGGAACCAGCAATCCTATGTGGTCCTGCGAGCCTGAGATATATTCCGTTCCGGGTGGGTTTTCGGCGCCAAAAAGCATTTGCGCATTGCGCACCGGGTCGCCAACGGGATACTGGTCGCCCCAAAGTTCGATGGCCACTTTACGCGAGCTGGTTGCCATTCCCGAGCGGTCGTTAAATTCCATTGTTGGCCAGATTTGTGCCACGACCACCGAACCCGGATGAACCGCTGAAACCCAGGGTTGGTCGATCCAACCGCCAGCCAGACAAACCCGGTATGGAAATTTAAGTTCTTTTTTTGAACCGGAACTTGAACGTGCAGACAATCCCTCTTCAGGAATTCGTTCCAGCACCACCAGTTCTACTTCAAGTTCATCGCAAAGTTGCTTTTTCCCTGGCGTGTAACCATCCGAATTCACAACAAAATAGTCGGGTTTTAACGCCTTCATATCGTCGGCAAAATCGAGCATTCCCATTCCCGATGCAATGTGCGCCTGTTCCACAAACCGCACCACGCCAACCATATATTTGCGCTCTTCCTGCGAAAAATAGGGAGCTTTCCCTTTCAACTGATTCAGATTTTCATCGCGACCTAAAAATACGTGCAGTTTGCCATAAGCAGCGGCCGTTTTAAAAAAGGCGATGTGCCCGGCATGGAGCAGGTCGAAACAGCCGCTCACCATCACTGTTTTTTGGTTCATGTGAACTTCATTTTAATTACTGATTAGTTTGGCTTTTTTGTCGGATGTAAGCCATAATAAATAACAAATCTCAACACTCAAATCACAAATAAAACTCAATTTTCAAAAAGAGATTACAAAAACCCAAAAGAGCAACCATTTTAAAAACCGGAAATGTGTGATTTGAAACTTTAAACTTACTCCGAAAAATTCTACAACCCCTAAATCCCCTAAAGGGGACTTTGAAGAGTCCGTTGATTTTCAATGAATTCCCTTTATAATCAAGGGGAAAGTAGTTGAAAATCAACGAATTCAGACCTTTCGGTACTCTGAACTTTGAACTCTAAACTCTAAACTTAAAACCGGTTGGTGTTGTTAATCATCTGAATTTTAATCCAGTCATAAGTCTTTTTAATGCCCTCGGCTAACGGATATGCCGGCGCCCAGTTCAGGTACGATTTAATTAAGGTATTCTCGCTGTTGCGCCCGCGAACTCCTTTTGGAGCGTCCAAATCGTAGGTACGTTTCAGTTTGTAACCTGCAATATTTTCGACAATATCAACCAATTGGTTAATTGAAACCATTTCGTCGCTGCCCAGGTTAATGGGTTCTTCAATATTGCTGTTCATGATTTTCAGGATACCTTCCACACATTCGTCGATGTACATAAACGAGCGGGTTTGTTCGCCGTCGCCCCAAATCACGATTTCGTCTTTTCCGTACAATTCGCCTTCGAGAACTTTGCGGCACATGGCAGCCGGCGCTTTTTCACGACCGCCGTCCCACGTTCCAAAAGGCCCAAAAACATTGTGAAAACGGGCAACACGACAGATTAAACCAAAATCTTCCATGAAATGGCGGCACATTCTTTCTGAGAAAAGTTTTTCCCAGCCATAACCATCCTCTGCCAGCGCCGGATAAGCATCTTCTTCTTTTAATCCCGGATTGTTCGGATCGGTTTGTTTTTCACCATTGTAAACACAAGCCGACGAAGCATAAAAAAACCGGGTAACGCCCAAATCGCGGGCAGCCATCAGCAAATGCGTGTTTATCAGCACACTCAGCATACAATCGGCTTTGTGGTTTTCAATAAAACCCATTCCGCCCATATCGGCAGCCAGGTTAAAAACTTCGTGATAACCGTTTACCGCAGTGTAACAATTCTCTTTCAGATTGAGATCGAGAACTAGGTTATCGCAATCATCATGTAACTGGTACCATTTCGTTAGCGGTTTTTTATCGACACAGCGAACTTCATATCCCATATCTTTTAATCTTCTGGCAAGGTGGCCCCCGATAAATCCGCCAGCCCCTGCTACCAATGCTTTTTTCTTCATCTTTTTTTCTTTAAGTTGTTTTTTCCCCTGCAAAGTTGCGAATCTTTTTTTCTCACGCAACTGCCTGTATTTGTGCTGTTTTATGCAAAGGTTTGCGCAAAGCTTTGCATTCGAAAAATTGTGTTGTGAAACATTAAATTTGATTACTTTTACATTTCTGCAAGTATATAAAATGAAAAAACGACACACTTCATTAAAGGATTTGGCCGATGAACTGGGAATTTCTATTTCCACAGTATCGAGGGCGCTGAAAAACAATCCCATTATCAGCCCCGAATTAACCCGAAAAATTAAGGAACTTGCCACTAAACGAAATTATATTCCCAACCCGCTGGCAATGGGTTTGCTTCGGCAGCAAACAAAAATGATTGGCGTAATTGTACCCGATTTGGTTACCCACTTTTACTCGTCTATCATTTCGGGAATGGAAGAGGTTGCAAAGGAAAACGGGTATTACATTATTATCGCCTCATCAAACGAATCGCTGGAGAAGGAAAAAGAGTCGGTAAACAATCTGTTAAAGTCGAGGGTCGAAGGTTTGATTGTTTGTATCAGCCAGGAAACCAATAGTTTTGAGCATTTCGAATTGCTGATACAGAATGAAATTCCGCTTGTTTTTTTCGACCGTGTTGCCGAATCACTTGAAGTTCCATCGGTTACAGTTGATGGCGCCGAAGCTGCAAAAAATGTTACCCGCCACTTTTACGAAAACGGGCGCCGCCACATTGCCTACATTTCAGGCCCCGAACACCTGAACATTTCGAAACACCGGAAAGAGGGTTATTTAAAAGGGCTGAAGGAATGTGGTTTGGAATTTATTCCTGATTTACTTGTCGAATGCAATTTAAATGCTGAAGAAGCTGCCCTTGCTACCAGAAAGTTGCTGAATTTGAAGCAAATTCCCGATGCCATTTTTGGGATAAACGATACCATTGCTTTTGCAGCAATGAAAGAGATAAAAAAACACAAGCTACGTATTCCTGATGATATTGCGCTTG
Organism: uncultured Prolixibacteraceae bacterium; assembly: GCA_947085485.1. Taxonomy (GTDB): domain Bacteria; phylum Bacteroidota; class Bacteroidia; order Bacteroidales; family Prolixibacteraceae; genus Draconibacterium. The sequence continues at coordinate 13,635 of CAMTWS010000093.1, read as the reverse complement.
TTGGTTTTACCGATGAATTTCATTCAACCGTGGTTGAACCTACGCTGACTTCAGTTACCCACCCCACCCTGCAAATGGGAAAAGAAGCTGCCCGGCTGTTTTTTGAAAGTATTGAAAAAGGTGAGAATTTTGCTGAAAAGGTGGTACTGCAAACAAACCTTGTGATCAGGGAATCGTCGGTAAAAAGAATTTAACTACTTTGTTATCCAGCCCAATATCTGTTCGTCGTTGGGTTTTACTTTTGGTTCAACCATTTTTACAAGGGTTCCCTTTTCGTCAATCAGGTATTTCTGAAAATTCCAGCCCACTTCCGAATCCAAAACCCCATTTTTACTTTTCGAAGTCAGCCATTGGTAAAGCGGGTGCATATCGTCGCCCTTTACTGATATTTTTTCCATCATCTGAAATGTTACCCCGTAATTTTTTGAACAAAATTCCTCAATTTCCTCGTTTGAACCTGGTTCCTGGTTAGCAAAATTATTGGCAGGAAAACCGATAATGGTAAAATCGTCGCCACCATATTTTTCATATACCTCTTGCAATTGCCCGTATTGCGGAGTTAATCCACATTTCGAGGCAGTGTTAACAACCAAAACTTTTTTCCCCCTTAACGACGAAAGATCGAAATCTTTCCCATCTATGTCTTTCACTTTAAAATCGTAAAACGACTGCTGCGCAAAAACAGCCCCTGCAATAATTACCATACTAAAAATCAAGGTTAATTTTTTCATTCTAAATCCTTTTTATTTGTTTCAACCTTAAAACAAAAATCAGAACAAAAGGTTCTCTTAAAGTTTGATTGTGCTGTCCGGAGTTCCGGGACATTGACCCAAAAACTATCCGGTTTCCCAACTCAAAGCGATTTAGGGAACCGTTCTTTTCCTGAACAAAGTGAATAAGCAGAAAACAAAGCTGCAAGCCTTCAACAATCAGAGAACGGTTCCTTTTGGCTTTCATTATTTTGAAAATCATGGACTTTGGAAAGTCCAAGTCCCCAGGCACTGCGGGATTTTGAGTTTCCAACTCAAAGTTCTTTTGATCAAAAATGTGGACTTGGGAAAGTCCACGTCCCTGAAAGAGTTACCTTTGCAGCATGAAAACAAATATTCCAGCAACAATGCGGGCCGTGGTTCTGACTGAACCCGGCGCACAACCAACTGTAGCAACTATTCCGGTTCCTCAACCCGGTGCGGGCGAAGTGCTTGTTAAAATGTACGTTTCCCCGATTAATCCATCCGATTTGGCTTTTCTGGCAGGCGGTTACGGAATTAAAAAACCATTCCCCGCTGTTCCCGGTTTCGAAGGAAGCGGAACAGTTGTTGCTGCCGGCAATGGAATTCTGCCAAAAATATGGCTGGGCAAAAAAGTGGCCTGCGCGGCTTCACCCAAACTTAATGGTTGCTGGGCTGAATACATGGTCACAACTGCAAGTTCCTGCGTTCCGATTTCTAAAAAAGTATCGCTGGAACAGGGCTCAATGATGTTTGTAAATCCAATGACAGCGTTGGCTTTTTTCGATGTTTACAATACGATGCCAAACCCATCGAAAAAACTTCGGGGGATAATTAACACAGCAGCAGCAAGCGCTTTGGGAAGAATGATAATTCAACTTGGAAAGCAAAAAGGCATTCCGGTAATTTCGGTTGTACGGCGCCATGAGCAGGTAGAAATGCTGAAATCGGCCGGCGCCGAATTTATTGTAAACAGTTCTGACCCTTATTTTGAACTCAAACTGAAAGAGCTTGCCCATCAGTTAAATTCAACCATTTTGTTCGATGCCGTTGGTGGAAAACTACCCCAGCAATTATTGAGCGCTGCTCCAAAAGGAAGTATATTGTTTATATACGGAAGACTGTCAGCCGACGCCTGTGAGATTTCTCCGGGTGAATTGATTTTCACAGGCAATCAGATTCAGGGTTTTTGGCTTACCAACTGGCTGCACGAAAAAGGCCTTTTCAAAACCATTTTAACGATACGAAAAGTTCAGTCGCTTATTGGAAACGAATTGGGAACCACTATTCATCAGAAATTTCCGCCTGAAAAAATTCTGGAAGCCATAGATACCTACAAAAATAACATGAGTGCTGGTAAGGTACTGATCCGGTTTTGAGATTCTTATGCGCTAAGCGGTTCAAAACCGTTAAGCGCATAGTTTTAATCATACTTTTGGCAGCACCCAGGGAGCGCGGTAATGTGCCTTTACCATTTCATTTGCTTCAATGTCGCCTTTGAATTCCTGTTTTTCCGGGTCCCAGAAAACTTTGCGGCCCAAACGGTACGAAATATTTCCGAGGTGCGAAATCCGGGCAATGTGTGCTCCAATTTCGATATCGCAGTTGGGTTTATTGTTGGTTTTTATGCAATCGAGGAAGTTGGCCACGTGCAAATCGAGGCCTTGTCCGGTTCCTTTTTGTAAAGGCACAATGGCAAAATCCTTTTTAGCCGACATGCTTGTGGTTTCAGGGATCACTTCCCAGCCGTTTCTGTCAACAATCAAAGTTCCCCATTCGCCAACAAATGCTACTCCATGGCCGCGGTTTCCGTAATTGGCGCCATAAATTCCTATGGTGTGATCCCACAAAACACCAAAATCGCCAAAATCATAAACTGCCATGCAGGTATCAGGAGTTTCCATTGCATCGTTCGGGAAAGCGTATTTTCCGCCGGTAGCCATTACCGATTTCGGAACATACCGGTTCATGCCAAACAATGCGTAATCGAGTAAATGCACGCCCCAGTCAGCTAACAATCCTCCCGCATAATCCCAGTACCAGCGGAAAGTAAAATGAAACCTGTTTTTGTTGAACGGGCGTTTTGGCGCGGGCCCCAGCCAGAAGTCGTAATCAACTCCGGCAGGTACATCAGAATCGGGCAAAACCGGAATCGAACTTTTCCAGCCCACATACGACCAGGCACGAACCGAGCGGATGCGGCCAATATTTCCGGCATGAAGGTATTCAACAGCAGCTTTCCAGTGCGGATCGCTGCGCTGCCACTGCCCCACCTGAACAACACTGTTGTATCGTTTTTGGGCGGCAACCATTAAATTACATTCCTGAATCGAGTTGGCCAGCGGCTTTTCGGTGTAAAGCGCTTTCCCGGCTTCCATCGCATTTATTGCAATTAATGCATGCCAGTGGTCGGGCGTGGCATTGATTACAGCATTAATATCTTTATTATCAAGCAATTTTCTGAAATCGTTGTAAAGAATTGGTTTTTTACCCTGTATTTTCTCCACTTCCGCCCCCCGCTCTTCCAGCACATTGCGGTCAACATCGCATAAAGCGCCACATTCGACATTGGGTTGTTTTAAAAATGCCTTCAAATTGCTAAACCCCATTCCAAGGCATCCGATTAGCCCAACCACAACTTTTTCGTTTGCCGAACCTGCGCTTAAACTGGTTGGAAATGCGCCAAAAGCCGCAGTTGCGAGGGCTGTTGTTTTGATAAAATTCCTGCGATTCGAGTTCATAATTATTTGTTTTTTGGTTTGATTTAATTTGAAAATAAATTGGTATAACTTTAAATTTTTGACTTGGGAAAGTCAAACTCCCGGGAATTGCTTACACCACCGGCAATTTCCAGTTTTCGTTGTATTTCAATTTCATTAACTGAGTTGCTTCTTCTTCAGCAAAAGTTTTGGTTGTATCGTCCCAGTGAATGCGCTTGCCGGTGCGGTATGCGATATTCCCCATTTCGGAGACGATAGTTGTTTTTGCGCCAATTTCAACCGGGGTATTTAATTTTCCACCATTGCGGATACAATCAAGGAAATTCTGCACATGCCCGTCCATACCATCACCATATTCCTTCTGTTTTTTCGCTTCAAAATAAGGTTTCTTTTCGGTTTTATTCATTTCGGGCATTGTTTCCCAACCGCCACGGTCAAGAACAAGTGTGCCGTGGTGTCCAACAAATGCAACCCCATGACCTTTTCCATACGGGCCCATTCCGGGATTTAATCCGCATTCCCAAATCATGGTATGTTTCGGATATCCATAAATGGCTTGCTGGATATCAGGAGTTTCAATGGCGCCGGGTTCGTGATAATAAATTCCGCCACCTGGAGATATTGATTGCGGCATACCGGCATCCATTGCATAAAGGGCAAAATCGAGCAGATGAACGCCCCAGTCGGTCATAGCGCCACCCGCATAATCCCACCACCAGCGGAAATTATAATGAAAACGGTTGGCATTGAACGGGCGTTTTGGAGCTGGCCCGAGCCACATATCGTAATCGACATGGGCAGGCGCTTCTGAATCGGGCTGATATGGATAAGGCGTATTGTAACCTTTGTAAATCCAGGCTTTTACCAGATGAACATCGCCCAGAATTCCCGATTTTACCATCTCCGAAGCTTCAAACCAGTGTTTTGAGCTGCGTTGCCACATGTTTACCTGAACATGCAATTTTGAATGTTTTGCAGCGGCTTTAACCATTGCATTGCATTCCTCAATGCTGTGCCCCATCGGTTTTTCAACATATACATGTTTGCCGGCTTCCAGGGCCATCATCATCATTATTGCGTGCCAGTGGTCGGGTGTTCCGATAATTACGGCATCAATATCTTTGTTTTCAAGTAATTTTCTGAAATCGGAATATGTTTGCGGACGCTTTCCAGTTTGCTTTTCAACTGCTGCTGCTTTTTCTTCCAGAATTTTGGAATCAACATCGCAAAGCGCCCAACACTCCACATTATTCCCTTCCTTTAAAAAACTGGTTAAATCGCTCCATCCCATCGAACGGCAACCAATTAATCCGACATTTATTTTTTCAGAAGGCGGGGCGCAGGCATTTAAAATGGTTGGGGCAACAGTCACAATCGCAGTGGCAACCGCTGTATTCTTAATAAATTTTCTTCTGTTAAAGCTCATTATAAAAGTTTTTAAATAATTATACTATCAATTTCTCCAACTTCCAGGGATCGCGTTCTTCCCTTGAGCGCTTTGCATTTGCTTCCGGGTCGTTGATAAATTCCTCTTTCGCCGGATCCCAATACAGTTTTCGCTGCAACTTCATAGCGATAACACCCATGTGTGCAATGGTGGCCGAGCGGTGCATATCTTCGGCCGGATGATATGGTTCTTTGCGCGTTTTAACACATTCAATAAAATTGAACTGCTCGTTTTTAGCTGTGTAAAGCTGCACTTTTTCCGGGGTCAAATCGAGTTTAAGCAACTCGGGGTTACTGGCCTGAAGTGGCTTGTTCCAGCCTTCCACAAGCAGCCAGCCATCGGTGCCTTCGACATAAATTTCAACCTTATCGCCGTGCACTGCAAGTTCAAGACCGTTTTCGTAACGATAAGTAAGATTGAACTTGTTAAAAGTATTGTAGTAGCCTTCTGTTGGCATCGACCCGACGCCCTCAACCTCAACCGGCCCCCATTTTTCGGTTCCATTGCACCACTGCGCATCGTCGATAATATGTGCGCCCCAGTCGGCAATACTTCCCACCGAATAATCATCGCACCAGCGGAAATTGAAATGAGTTTTCCCAGGAGAATAAGGTGAATAAGGAGCCGGTCCGAGCCACATTTCCCAGTCGAAATCTTTGGGTACAGGCTGAATCGAAGTATCATTCGAACCTCTCATGGAATGTGTGCCGGGTAAGCCTGTGCGGATCTTTGTTATTTTACCGATGTGCCCGTTTCGAACCAGCATAGCCATACGGTAATATGGTTCAAGCGAACGATCTTCGAGACTAACGGCACAAACACGGTCGGTTTTGCCAATGGCATTTACCAGCTTCCGGCCTAAACCGATTGTCCAGGTTGGTTTTTCGCAACTTACATCTTTGCCTGCCTGCATGGCCATAATTGCCTGGTGTACATGCCAGTGGTCGGGTGTCGAAATCTGAACCGCATCAATTTCCTTTCGCTCCAGCAAATCCCTGAAATCGGGATAAGTTTTGCAACTGCGGTCACCCATCGTCTCGTCAACAGTTTGTCTGGCTTTTAACATCCGGTTTTTATCTACATCGCAAACGGCTACAATCCGGCAATCGGGAACTTCGAGGTAATGTTTCATGTTCCACAAAATACCGTGTTCGCCCGTGCCAATCATTCCTAACGTAATTTTGTCGTTGGCGCCCTTTGCACACGAAGGAAATATAGTTGGCACGGCAATGATTCCACCGGTTACCAGCGCTGTGTTTCTGATGAAAGTTCTTCTGCTCAAATAATTATACATTGATTATTGGTTATTGATTAAGTTGTTTTATGTACTTTTCCCATGTTGTTACCGATTCCTTTAAAAACTCTTCGGGCTGGCCTTTGATATTGTAGCATTGCAAACCGATTGGATTTTTATATCCCAGTTTTTTCAAAATTCCAAGTACATTTAAAACATCGTAGTCTCCCTTTCCCAAAGGCTGAATCAGGCGATCCCATTCCATTTTATTGGTATCTCCGGCATCTGCCCCGTTAATTGAAACCAGAAACAGGTATGGCATGGCATTTTTCAGCTTTTGTTCCAGCTTTTCGGGTTCATCTTTTTTGAGAAAATGGCAGAGATTAAACACGGTCCCTACGTTTGGCCTGTTTATTTTTTGTGCCAACCGAATCCCGTCGTCCACTTTTTCGACCCAGAAATCGGCATGGGGATAAAATGCAATTTTAACACCGAATTTTTGAGCATAACCGGCGAGTTCACCAATAATTTCGGCACATCTGGCATCTCCTGCCGGGTCGGAAGGCAAATACTTTTCGCTGTGAACATGTACCCACAAATGTAAGCCTGTATTTTTGAGTTTTTCGATATAACCCTTCAGCCGGGGGTCGTAAGGTTGTCCTTTTTCAAGGTCGATTTGAATGTAAAGGGTGTAAAGCTTCATATCGTTTTTTTTCAGTTCAGGCAACATTCCATCTAATTTGTCGAGCCCAATCAGTTCAACCCCATCGAAACCTGATATTTTCACCAAATTGGCCCAGTATGCAGGTTCATCTGATTTGGCATTCCACAAACCATCTTCGAAAACAAAGAACGGTGGGCTAAATTTCTGGGCAAACCCTTGTAAATTGACGATGATTGCTGATGTGATCAATAAGAATTTCAAATAATTCATTTAGTTAATTTTAAGTTGATGGTGAATTAAATCAAAATTATCAAAATCCGAAGATAAATAAAATTCAAATTCTGCTAACTTTATTGGCTTGATTGTTTATTGAAACTGACCGGGTGAAAACAAAAACTTTTCCGGTCGATAAATTATTAGTATAAATAAATATTACCGGGCATGAAAGCAAAAATTCTGATTTTCGTTTTGAGCTTGATTAACATAGTTTCGGCAGCACAAAACGTTGAAGAAATTGTAAAAAAAGCAGACGAAAAAATGCGTGGAAATTCAAGTCGGGGCGAGTTCACCATGATTATTGAACGCCCAACATGGAAACGTGAAATTTCGATGAAGAACTGGACATTGGGCAATGACTATTCGCTGGTTTATATCAGCGCCCCGGCAAAGGAAAAGGGACAGGTTTTTTTAAAGCGGAAAAAAGAGATGTGGAACTGGGTTCCAAATATTGAAAGGATGATAAAAATTCCGCCATCGATGATGATGCAATCGTGGATGGGTTCCGATTTTACCAACGACGACCTGGTTCGCGAGTCGTCGCTGGTAAAAGATTATAAAAAGAAACTGATTGGAGAAGAAAAAATTGGAGAATACAACTGTTATAAGATTGAATTAATTCCGAATGACGATGCTCCTGTGGTTTGGGGCAGCATTTTGATGTGGGTGTCGAAAAACAAATTTCACTGGCTCAAAGCAGAATATTACGATGAGGATGGGAAACTGGTGAACACTGAAATCATGTCAGACGTAAAAATGATGGACAACCGTGAAATGCCCACCTGCCTTGAAATGATCCCGGCCGATAAACCCGGCCAAAAAACCGTGATGATTTTTGAAAAAATGAAATTCGACATCAAAATAGATGAATCGTTTTTTTCGCAGCAGAATATGAAAAAGGTGAAGTAAAATGCGAGAATGCATGAATGAAAGAATGGAAAGAAGGCGGAGGCAAAGGCAAAGATGAATGCTTGAAGCTATATTGGGTGAATGAAATAAATTATTGATGGAAGTTTTCAGCAAATAACAAGTAACAAGCAACCAGAATGATAACAGATTTAAAACTTGCCTGGAGAAACCTTTGGAGAAACCGGCGACGGACATTCATCGCAATTTCGTCGATTGTGTTCAGCGTGTTGCTGGCATCGTGGATGCGGTCGATGCAGGAAGGTTCGTACGACAGTATGATTGACAATGTGGTTAAATTCTACTCGGGTTATCTCCAGGTGCAGGACACGGCTTACTGGAACGAACGCACGCTTGACAACAGTTTTGAGGTTACAACCGAATTAAGAGAAAAAATAAGCCGCATCAAAAATGTATCGCTGGTATCGAACCGGGTCGAATCGTTTGCACTGGCTGCCAACCATATAAAAAGCAAACCTGCCATAGTTATTGGTATCGAACCCGAAGCTGAAGACCAAATCACAAACCTTTCGAAGAAAATAAAAAAGGGCGAATTTTTGAAAAACGGCGACAAAGGTGTTGTACTTGGCGAAGGGTTGGCCAATTATCTGAATCTTGGAGTTGGCGACACACTTGTAATGATTAGCCAGGGCTACAGGGGAATCAGCGCCAGCGGGCTTTTTGTGATAAAAGGAATTGTGTCGCACCCAAACCCTGAATTCGACAAACGGATGGTTTATCTCGATATTGAAACTGCACGCGATTTCTATTCTGCTCACGGGTTATCAACATCGCTGGTTATTATGTCCGGCGATCATCAGCATATCAACCGGATGAAAAGGGATATTGAACAGTTTCTTCCCAAAAATAACAGGGTGATGACCTGTACCGAAATGCAGCCCGAAATTGTGCAACTCGTACAGAGCGACCGTGGAAGCGGGATGATTATGCTGGGTATTTTATACCTTGTAATCGCTTTTGGCATGTTCAGCGTGGTGATGATGATGGTAAAAGAACGTAAACGTGAATTTGGTGTTGTTCATGCCATTGGGATGCAAAAAGACAAACTTAAGGTTGTCGTATTTTTTGAAACCATTTTTATCGGGCTGATTGGTTGTGCAATCGGGTTGATGATTAGCTATTTTTTCTGCCTGTATTTCTATTACAACCCGATTCCGCTTACCGGCGAAATGGCCAAAGCCACTCTTCAGTACGGCATGGAACCTTACATGTTTTTTTCAATGAAAGGTTCGCTGTTTTACAGCCAGATGATACTGGTTTTTATTATCAGTGTTTTCATCTCAATTTTCCCGGTTTACAATATTGGGCGGTTGAAAATTACAAAAGCAATGCGCGGGTGAAGAAAATGCATGAATGCGTGAATGCAAGAATGAAAAAAAAACTTTAAACTCTGAACTTTAAACTGATTTGTATGATTTGGTCGATAGCATGGAGAAACGTTTGGCGGAATAAAGTGCGCAGCATTATAATGATTGTTGCCATTGCGCTTGGTTTGTTTGCCGGGGTGTTTACAATGGCTTTTATGCAGGGGGTGGTCGATGCCCGGATTGCATCGGCAACAAAATCGGAACTGGCTCATTTGCAAATTCATGCACCTCATTTTTTGGATAACAATGAAACTTCAGTTTATATTCAAAACACAGATGAACTTGTTGATGAAATTGAAAAGATCGATGGTGTTGTGGCAGCCAGCCAGCGACTGGTTACCGAACCTTTTATAATGGCTGCGCACGGTACAGGCGGAGGAAAACTGATTGGTGTCTGGCCCGAAAAAGAAAAAAATGTTACCGATATCTGGGAACATGTTACCGAAGGAACTTACCTCGAAAAAACCGGTAGAATACCACCTGTTTTAATTGGCGAAAAACTGGCAAAGCGACTGCAATTAAAGATAGGTTCCAAAATAAATGTGCAAATGGTTGATTTGAATGGCGATTTGTCATCAAAAGGATTTCGGGTTTGTGGTATTTATAAAACCACAAACACCACCTACGACGAAACACACCTGTTTGTGCATTACAACAATTTACAGTCGCAGTTAGGCGCCGCGAACAATGTAGCGCACGAAATTGCAATTGTTGTTGAAAATGGGGATAAAGCTGCCATTATTAAGCCGGCCATTCAAAAAGTTGCCACCGGGCTCGATGTTCAGACATGGAAAGAGTTAAGCCCCGAAATGTCGCTGTTAACCGATTCGATGGATCAGTATATGTATATTTTCATCCTTATCATTTTACTTGCCCTGTGTTTCGGAATTATCATACAATGCTGATGGCAGTGCTTGAACGCACAAAAGAAATAGGTATGTTAATGGCAGTTGGCATGAATAAAAGAAGAATATTTATGATGATCATTCTTGAATCGGTAATGCTCACATTGACCGGAGGTGTTCTCGGAATAATAATCGGCTCAGGAGTTACAAAGGTTTTTGAAACAAAACCTATCGATGTTTCTGTTTTTACTGACGGGCTGGAAAAATACGGATTTGCATCAAAAATTTACACATCGCTTCAATTGGATACGATTGCTATAATTACAATCCTTGTAATCGTCACCGGAATTTTATCGGCAGTTTATCCGGCACGGAAGGCGCTGAAACTGAACCCGGCAGAGGCTACGAGGACGGACTAACGGCCAATGCGTGAATGCAGGAATGCGTGAATGGAAGACAATGCGTGAATGCAGGAATGAAAGACAAGGCTTGAATGAAATAATGCATGAATGAGGAAAAGTGGAAAGGAATGAAAGAAAATCAATTTTAAAATTTAATAACATGACTGAAAAGGATATTTTTGTTGAAAACCTTAAAAGAAGAACACGGAAATTTGGCGTTGATGTTATTCTTTTTTGTGACTCGTTAAAACAATGCAAAGCATCTTCTGTAGTAACTTATCAATTGGTCAAGGCAGCAACATCGACAGGTGCAAATTACCGGGCAGCTTGCCGTAGTCGGTCACAAGCAGAATTCTTCAGTAAAATTTGCATTGTGGTCGAAGAAGCCGACGAATCACTTTTCTGGCTCGAAGTAATTGAAGAATCCGATTTGTCTAAAGATAAATTAGAACTTGAAAGGTTACTTATTGAAGGCACTGAAATCCTTAAAATAATGACAAAAACCAAAGACTCAACTTATAAAAATTTGAATTCTTAAATTTCATGCATTCATGCATTTTGCATTCACGCATTTAACCATGAAAATCATAGAAATAAAAAACCTGCGCAAAGTGTACACCGACAACTCGGTATCGGTTAATGCAGTTAACGGTGTTGACCTTTCTTTCGAAGAAGGCGAATTTACAGCCATTGTTGGCCCGTCGGGTTCCGGGAAAACCACGCTGCTCAATATTATTGGCGGCCTTGATGACGCAACAGAAGGCACAGTTACCATTGATAATGTATTGATTAATCAACTTTCGGCACGGAAACTGACTGATTTCAGAATGAGAAACATTGGTTTTGTTTTCCAGGCATACAATTTAATTCCGGTGTTAACAGCCAAAGAAAATGTTGAGTTTATCATGCATTTGCAAGGCAGCAATAAAAAAGACAGGGAGGCCCGAACCACCGAACTTTTACAAGCGGTGGGACTGGGAGATATGATGGACAGGCGACCTTCGAAACTTTCAGGTGGCCAGCAACAACGGGTTGCCGTTGCCCGGGCGCTGGCGTCGAAACCAAAATTTGTGCTGGCTGACGAACCAACTGCCAACCTCGATTCAAAATCGACCGAAAATTTGCTCGACATCATGGAAAAACTAAATAAAGAGGAAAAAATTACGTTTATATTTTCAACACACGACCAACGGGTGGTAAACAAAGCCCGAAGGGTGATTACGCTCGAAGACGGGAAAATTGTAAGTGATGTAAAAAAGGAATAGTGGTTTTAAATAGGTGATTGAATTGAAATAAGTGCTTTGAATATACCAGCGAAACAATCGTCCCTCTCTGCGCGCAGAGAGGGATAAGAGGGTGAGCAAACATGGATGGTAACTATGCGAACTACAGTAATCTTAATATTTTTTGCAATTTCAGACTTGGTTTATGCAAACGATCCAATTTCCGCAACTGGTTTAAACACCGCGGCAAATGCAAGTTACCTCTCCCCTCTCGAAAAAGAAATTATTTTCGAAATCAACTTGTTTCGCTCGAACCCGGCCAAATATGCAGAGGAATACATTTCACCACTAGCACGAAATTATCAGAAAAATATATTGTATTACCCCGGCGATAAACCAATCAGGACAACCGAAGGAGTAAAAGCGCTCCACGAATGTGTCCGTGAACTAAAAAAAGCCACTCCAAAATCCATTTTGTATCCCAGCGAAGCGCTGACAAAGGCCGCTGACGACCATTGCCGCGACCAGTCGAAAACCGGAAGGACCGGGCACATCGGGAGCGACAATTCAAATTTAAAAACCCGGATAGAACGTTACGGAAAATGGAAAGTAAGGATTGCGGAAAACATTGCTTATGGAAACACATCGGCACGCCAGATAATTATTTTTCTGCTGATTGATGACAACGTTAAAAACCGCGGTCACCGGGTTAACCTGCTTCATCCCGATTTTAAGATGATTGGTGTTTCCACTGGCGCTCATCCCGAATACCTGACCATGTGTGTGATGAATTTTGCAGGCGGTATTGTTGATCAATAAACATTAAACTATTTCAAAAAAGTAAGAAATAACAGAATAAGGAATAACAAATCAGAAAATTGGAAGTACAAAATTCTTCATTTTCTTATTCCTTATTTCTTATTCGATATTTTAGATTAGCATGAAAAAAAAAGTACTTATTCTTTCATTTCTATTTTTGGTAATATTTGCCAATGCACAATCCAAACTTTCCTTCAACGGGTATCTGAAAGAATTAAGCATGTACTACAAACCGGTTAGCTCAATTCCGGTCAGCGCATCCGATTCACTGGATTATCTTTTTTTGAACCAAATACATAACCGGTTAAATTTCAGATGGGATGCCACTGAAAAACTCACTTTCGACCTTGAAATCCGAAACCGCCTGTTCTTTGGGCAAATGGTGAGAGAATTTCCTCAATACAAAAAAATGATAAATCAGGATGGAGGTCACATCGACATGGGTGTCACAGTTTTTTCCGCCGACAGTTGGTTTCTGCACTCTTCCATCGACCGCGCCTGGGTTGATTACACTTTTAACAAACTGCAGGTCCGTGCTGGCCGGCAACGCATCAACTGGGGAATTAACCTGGTATGGAACCCCAATGATATTTTCAACACATTTTCGTATTTCGAATTCGACTACGAAGAGCGCCCGGGAACCGATGGAATTAAACTGCAATATTTTACCGGCGAAACTTCATCGGCCGAACTTGTTTATAAAATCGGCCACAACCCTGATGAAACCGCTATTGCCGGGATGTACAGGTTTGCAAAATTCAAAACCGATTTTCAGGTGTTGGGCGGATGGATGGGAAAAGATTATGTGCTTGGCGGAGGCTGGTCGGGCGACATCAAAGGCGGCGGTTTCAGGGGCGAAGTTTCATGGTTTATTCCACGCGAAAGCGATAATGAAACTTGGGAAGCAGTTGTCGCCTCCATTTCGGGCGATTATTACCTAAAAAGCAATATTTACCTGCACACCGGAATATTGTACAACAG
>CAMTWS010000092.1:0-13885 GCA_947085485.1 uncultured Prolixibacteraceae bacterium | reverse complement strand
TCTTCTTTGGTTTTATGTAATGAAAATGGCGGGGATGGAATTTTGTTGTTATAATAAAATTCTTTCTGCAATCCTTTGTCCTGAATCATCTCAAGAATTTCAGGATCCGGGTTTATTTCTTTCCCCTCCGATTTTAAGTGTTTCAGCGCATCAGTATTGATATTTTCAATCTCGAAGGTTATCATGTCAGCCATTCTGCCAAAACGAAGAACATCATCAAAATTGAGTGCATCCCCTTGTACAAATTTGGTGCAACATGCAGATGCGGGGCAATGCACATCATTATCCATTACGAATGTTTTTATGTCCCAGTTACTTGCAGCGAGAACCAGCATTTTGCCTAATTGTCCACCGGAAATGATACCAAGCTTAAAATCAGATGTTACCAATTGTTCCATTATTTAAAAATTATAACCTAATCAGACAAAATTATCAATTATTTGAAGGTATTCTAAAAATGTGAACTGTTAATTCACTTTCTTAAACCGCACAGCCATTCCGCCACCTTCGCCTAAAACGATGGGCAACGTGGATGCTTTGGTTACCTGAACAGTTGAAATGGCAACTTTTTTGGGTTCATTCAGCCAAGTGGTTCCGGGGGCATCGGCATAAATCTGCGCTTCGTAATTACCTTCACCCAAAAAGTCGAGGGTTACTGTAAAATCGCGGCCTTTTTCGTTGGTCATGCTTCCGAGGTACCAGTCGTCGCTTTTGCGGTCTTTGCGGACCGTGGTAATGTATTCGCCAATTTCGCCGTTTAAAACTTTTGTGTCGTCCCAATCCACCGGAACATCTGTTAAAAACTGAAAAGCAGGATGTCCATCGTAATTATCGGGTAAATCGGCCAGCATTTGAATTGGTGAATAAATCGTTACATAATATGCCAGTTGTTTGGCCAGCGTTGTATGCACCCTTCTGCCGTTAAAACCCTGTTCCTGGTCTAAATCGAAAATTCCGGGAGTAAAATCCATCGGGCCGGCCAGCATACGGGTGAAAACCAGTTTCAGCGTGTGGGCGGGCGGGTTGCCGTCGCTCCAGGCATCGTATTCCATTCCGCGGGCGCCTTCGCGCGACATCATATTCGGGTAAGTGCGGCGCTCACCGGTATCTTTAATCGGTTCGTGGAAATTTACTGCCAACTGGTATTCGGCGGCTTTTTTCAAAACATAGCGGTAGTAATTTACCCCAAACTGCCCGTGGTGCCACTCTTTCATGTTCATTCGCGAACCCACCTGCCCGATTTTTATATCGTGGATTCCCATTTTCCGGTACAGCGCCATTCCCGAATCGATTTGGGCAAGGTAGTTAATCAGGTTCGAGCCGGTTTCGTGGTAGCCAATCAGCTTCACACCTTTGCTGTTGCTGTATTTCACCACTTCTTCCATATTGAAATCGTCGGTGCATTTGGTGAAGCTGAACATGTGCATGGCGTTTTCGTACCACGCCGGGGTCCAGCCTTTGTTCCAGCCTTCAATCAACAGGCGGTCGACGCCCAGTTTCCGGCAATAATCGATGTACCATTTTGAATTTTTTGTTGAGGCTCCGTGTTTTTCACCTTCCCAAAAGGTGTATTTACTGATGTGCATTCCCCACCATAATCCAAGATATTTGTGTGGCTGAATCCACGAAAGGTCAGTCATTACGTTTGGTTCGTTTAAGTTCAGAAAGAGATACGAAGTGATTAGATCGCCCGGTTTTTCGGCAATTTGCAGGGTGCGCCACGGCGTTTTAAATGGCGCTGTGGTTTTCACTTTTACGCCGTCGGACCAGGGAACCAAATCGCATTTCAGCGACGAGCCTTCGGATTGCGCGATCGTCATCGACGCAAAATCAACCAGATTAGCTTCATGCAACGACAGGTACAAACCGTTGTCGCTCTGAAAGGTAACCGGAGTATGAACCGTGTCCATTTCCGAAATCCTGGTTTTCGTATATAAATATTCGTAGCGGTTATCGCGGTATGCCGGAATCCACCAGGCATTGCCACCGGCAGCGAGGTTAAACTCGGTGCACTCGTCCATAATGAAAATGCTATCGGCAATTCCCTGTTCGGGGAAAACGTACCGCAGCGCTACACCATCGTCGAAAGCGCGGAACTGGATTTCGAGTTTCCGTTTGGCGCCTTTTTTTTCCTGAAGATTGACAATCAACTCGTTGTAATTATTCTGAATAAAGTGTTTCTCGCCCCACACCTGTTCCCAGGTTTCGTCGAAGGTGGAAGTTTTTGAATCAATCAGCTTAAAACCGGAGTTGAAAGTGTCGCCATTTTTAAAAACAAAACCGAGTTTCGACGGATTGACCACTGTCTTTTCACTGTGCATAACTGAATACAGAGGAACACCGTCGGTTAATTCAAACTGAATTTTGTTGGTACCGGCAGGTGAAGAAACCGAAACGGATTTGTTTTTTTCTACTGAACAGTTTAGCAGCAAAATGGCAATTACTGCCAGAGTTAAGAATTGTAGCTTTTTCATTTTTGTTTTCATTAGATTTATTTTTGTTTTTGTCATTTCTATTTCAACTGAATATTTACTTTGCTTTCTTTTAATTTATCAGCTTTGGCGGTTAAAACAACTTTGCCTTTCTTTTCACCAGCCTGCACCACCACCAGGCATTTTCCGTTAAATGCTTTGATGGTTGAACCTTTCAGCGGCTCGTGGCTCACCGGGTTTCCATTGTCAACGCCAATAATCCGGGCATTGCCTTCAATTTCGAACTGAATTTGATTTCCGGCATCGGGAACCATGATTCCATTTTCATCCATTACTTCAACTGTAATAAACGAAAGGTCTTCGCCATTGGCTGAAATTTCTGATCTGTCGGCAGTTGCTTTAAGTTGAGCTGCTGCCCCGGCAGTTTTAATTTCCTGTTCAAGAACAACTTTACCTCCTTTTCTGGAAACTGCTTTTACTGTTCCTGCCTCAAACGGAACTTTCCAGACCAGGTGTAATTCGTCGTCCTGTTTGCTTTTTGTTCCAAGTGATTTTCCGTTCAGGAAAAGTTCCACCTCATCGGCATTTGAGTAGTAAACCCACAAGTCAACCATTTGCCCCGAGGGCCAGTTCCAATGCGGGAAAACGTGTAAAACATCCTTTTTTGTCCACTCGCTTTGGTACATGTAATAAATATCCTTCGGGAAACCTGCCAAATCGATTATTCCGAAATATGAACTCCGCGAAGGCCACCAGTACGGCGTTGGTTCGCCCAGATAATCGAAACCGGTCCAGATGTAGGTTCCGGCAATGTGGCTGTATTTTTTCACCAGTTTCCAGCTCTCTTCATGTGTCGAACCCCACGGAACATGACAGTTGTCGTAGGATGAACATTGCTGCTCAGGGTTTCCCGTTGGTTTGCCACTTGGCGGGTAACGGTCGGGCCATATAAACATGCTGTCGGAAGGCATCTGGTAAAATCCGCGTGTCATTAAACCCGAAGTCGATTCGGAAATGATTAGTTTCTGACCTGGGAAGTTTTCAGGAAATCCTGCAAAACTCTGATGGTGATAATTAAATCCCAATAAATCAAGCGACCCCGATTTGAAAAGATTATTCCAGGGATTGACTTCGTTGCATGCCGCAGTTATTGGGCGCGATGTATCGAGGCTCTTTACAATATTTGCCAGTTTGGTTGTGATTAACGAATTCACCGACATTTCGCCTGAATTTATCACCCCTTTATCCACATTCTTGTCAAAATTCAAAACAAAATTGGCCTGCTGAATATCGAGTGTGTCGGCATCAATGTGGTTCCATTGCTCCAAAACTTCGTTGCCGATGCTCCACATCATTACCGAAGGATGGTTTCTGTCACGAAGAATATGGTCGGTCAAATCGCGCTCATGCCATTCGGGAAAGTATTGTGAATAATCATATGGTGTTTTCTTTTTCCGCCACATATCAAATGTTTCGTTCTGCACAATAAAACCCATTTTATCGCATAAATCGAGCAATTCGGGAGCAGGCGGATTATGCGATGTACGGATGGAATTACATCCCATTTCTTTCAGAATCTCGAGCTGGCGTTCGAGTGCGCGTGTGTTGATAGCGGCTCCCAGACAACCCAAATCGTGGTGTTGACAAGCTCCCAGAATTTTCAGCTTTTCTCCGTTCAGCGAGAATCCTTCTTTTGCATCGAAATTGAAATACCTTATTCCAAAGGGAGTTTCGTAACTGTCGGTTTGTTTTCCATTGAAATAAACCTCGGTAACGGCTTTGTACATTTGCGGATTTTCGATGCTCCACAAAGCGGGTTTTTCAATTTTGATGTCGTGGGTAAATTCCTCATTATCAATTTCCCACGGCTCAACCTTAGTTTCGGCATGTATAACCGATTTCCCCGAAGGAGTAATAATTGTAGTTTTGAATTTCAAATCTCCTCTTATACCGGACTGATTCCTGATTTTGGTTTTAATAACAACCAGTGCTTTGTCATTGGTAACTTCCGGCGTTGTAATAAAAGTTCCCCAGTTTTCGACAAATACTTTACCTGTTTTAACAAGCCACACATTGCGGTAAATTCCCGAACCCGAATACCATCGCGAATTGGGTTGTTCTGAATTGTTTACTTTTACGGCCAATACGTTTTCGCCACCAAAATTCAAATACGGAGTTAACTCATGCCGGAATGAACTGTAACCATTAGGACGCATTCCCAGGTACTGTCCGTTTATCCACACTTCGCTTTTCTGGTAAACCCCATCGAAATCGATAAAAAACAGTTTGTCCTTATCTGATTCAGCTACCTGAAAAGTTTTGCGGTACCAGCCAATTCCACCGGGAAGTGCACCACCGCCAGGCGATGCCGGATTTTCTTTGCTGAATTCGCCTTCGATGCTCCAGTCGTGCGGCACATTTAAAGCCCGCCAGCCCGAATCGTCAAACTGCGGATTTTTGAAATCTTCAGAATCGCTGAGAATGAATTTCCAGTCTTTTGTGAATTTAATGGTTTCGCGCGCGGTTTTGGATTTGGAACAACTGATTGTGATTGCCAATAAAATCAGCAAAAAGGTTGAAAATGGATGTGTTTTGTTTTTCATTTAGAAAGTTTATTATATGTTTTAGATATATTTTCATTTTAGATATATTTTTCTTTGAGCAATCCGTTCCCTCGCCTCAATTAAGAGTTGATGAAGTTTTTGCTCAAGTTCCTTTTTGGGTGGAAGTTCTGTCCAGTATTCCGCAACCATAATTCCGTCTTTGTGCATTTGCAGAAGTTCAATCTGTTCATTACCTTTTCCTGCACAGAGTATCAATCCAATTGGGCTGTTTTCGCTTTCCTGTTGTCGTATTTATCTAGCCATTTAAGGTATAATTCCATTTGCCCTTTGTAACTGGCTTTAAATTTTCCAATTTTCAATTCGATTGCTACTAATTGTTTTAATTTTCTATGAAAGAAAAGTAAATCCAAATAATGGTCTTCATTATCGATAATCATTCTTTTCTGACGTTCAACAAAGGTAAAACCCGTACCAAGTTCTAAAATAAAGTTCTCAAGTTCTTTAAGAATAGCGGTTTCTACATCGTTTTCGAGATAACCTTCTTTCAATCCTAAAAAGTCTAAAAAATACGGGTCTTTAAAGGTGTGTTGCAAGTCGCTTATTTCGGTTGCAATTTGCAAATTGGCTATCTCGGTGCGCTCGTATGTTTTTTGCTCAATTTGTTTGCGCGTTTCACGAATAGTCCACCTATTTTCTGCAATTTTATGACCATAATATAATCTTGCATCAGTATTTTTCAATGGCAATAATTCAATAAAATGTGACCATGTTAATTGTCGTGCCAGTGTAACGACAATTTCAACATCCGGGAAAAACTTCGCAGAACTGCATCATGCGCGTAAATTTCTTAATTCAAAACTCTTCCCAAAGTTTTTCTTCAATTGTGTCGACAGTGTCGACACAATCTCACCAGCATACTCAGCACGCTGATTATTAAGAATATGCTCATTTATTTTTTTACCCACCTGCCAATAAGTCAATGTTAAGGTGCTGTTTACCTGACGGGCAACTTCATTCCTGCCTTGCTCTATAATCCGGGCAAGGTCGCGAAATAACACATTATCCAAATCCAAATCGGGGATAGTTTCCATTTTGGGTTAATTCTTTTTTTCCAGTGCCACTTTTATCATCTTTACCGAATAACCGGGAACTTCCATTACCTTTTTGCTGAAATCGAGCGGCTGCTCTTCGATTATCACCTGAGGTTGCTCGCCCGGTGTGTTATACGCTTCGGGGTTGGAATTCTGAATCATCCACTGCTGCCCCTGTTTCGAAGATTTCATTTCACCTAAATCGAGTTTAAGTGATTGTGGATTTGAATCTATGTTTACCACTGCAATGGTAAGCGCAGACTGGTCCTCGGTAAGCGCTGCCGAAACATCGAGGTTTGGATTGGTACTTTCAATTTTTACAGGAATAGTTCCAAACTGATTGCGGTAGAGTTTCAATACCAGCCCGGTTGTTTCGAATGCTGCAGCGGTCTGTGTGGTTTTTATGGCGCCAATCACATTTACGGTTTGCGCGTAATTGGCCATATAATAGAGGTCGCTGTTGCGGAAAAATTCGTGCAGCCCCATTGCGATTCCCAGCCCGTCTTTGTGGTGATAACGTACGCCCAACTCGCCATAAATGTAATCGCCGTACCAGTAATTCCACTCGTCCATAGCAATCTGAATATTTTTTTCTTTTAATCCTGCAATTTTTTCGAGGTATCCGCGGTGAGCATCGGCCACCCTTTTGATTGAATTTTTAATTTGAGCCATGTGTGCCTTCAAACTGTCGAGTTCCTTGTCATAAATATGTTCGCTAATCAGGTTCATATAATCTGAACACTCCGTTAACATCGTTTCGCTCCATTCGCCCACAGCGCCTACGCCGATGAGTTTAGCATCAGTATCTACCGCCCAGATTGCCTTTGCCATATCGTTGTGTTTTTGCACATAATCTTTGAGTGGCATGTGTCCCAATTGCCAATTGCCATACATTTCGTTGCCCACTGCCCACCAGGTAATATTAAATGCTTCAGGGCTGCCATTTTGGGCTCGCAATTTTCCAAGGGGAGAATCCTGGCTTCCACTGCAATATTCAATTTGTTCGGCCACTTCCTGCACTGTTCCCAAACCTGTGTTTACTGCTACAAACGGCTGGGAATCGATAATTTCCATCAGTTGCATGTATTCGTGCAAACCAACATCGTTGTGTTCAACCCCTTTCCATGCCGGATTTTTGCGGGGCGGCCTTTTATCCATTTCGCCAATGCCATCGCGCCAGTTGTACCCGCTTACAAAATTTCCGCCCGGCCAGCGGTAAATGGGCGAATTGAGTTCTTTCAGCAAGGCAATTACTTCGGGACGCCAGCCTTTAATATTATCGGCAGGCATCAGAGAAAGTGTGCCTATTTTAAAGCTACCTTTTCCTACGCTTGAAATTTCGACAGCACAGTTTTTATCAGAAAAAGGAACTGTAAAATTCAGGGGAAAAGTTTTAAAGTCAGTTCCGAGTTCTGTGATTTCAACCTTGACAGATTCATTCTTTTCTGAAGTAATTTGAACCGTAATTGGAAGCGCTGAAGCGTCTCCGGAAAGTACAATGCGCCCGGTGTAGGCTTTGCCCGATATAAATTCAATGCCCGACTGCTTGATTCCCCCTGCCGAACCATCGCCCTTTAGCATAATTTTTGGTGAATGTTCACCCACAAACGGCGATTTCTTATCCATCGAAACCGTTTTTTCGTTGCCAATTACCTGCCACGGCGAGGCATTTAAAAACTGGTACTCACCTGTGTTCCACTGCGGATCGGTAGCCGTTCCCCACGGATTGAATTCGAAAGTTACGGGATAGTAAAACTTGCGGTCTTCGAGCATTTCGGCCCAGATTCCGCCATATATACATTTGCCCAGATGTTCGATAAACTGGCCGTAAATGTATGGATTGATGGGTTCGCCGGTAGCGGCAATTTCAACTTTAATAGTTTCATCGACTTTAGGTTGCTGACAACCGGAACTGAGCAAGAGCATTAATACAAGGTTCAAAACAAAAAGTGATTTTACTGCAATTTTAAATGGAACTCGATTCTTCATAACTAAACAGATTTAGGTCGTATTTTAATTTTCGCTAAAGTTAAAAAAAGATTCAGGGTATTGCAGAAAGAAGACGGTAAAAACGGCTGACTTTTACTTAACTTAATCTTTAGCCTTTCAGTTTATTTTCTGAAAATTTATATCTTTGGCTTACAAAAAAACCAAATCAATTATTAGCAAAATAATGCAAAAGTTTGTTTTCCAGATTCTTTCTAAATCCTTTGTTTTTGCAATTTTAACCGGCTCACAACAGGCAATGCCTTATCGCAAGCTAATCAGCAGAGAACAAACAGATTACCTCCTATTGAGCAATTAAATCAAAATATTCGTTTGTTTTCTGAAAATAATGAAACCCAAAACAGCTATTTGTCCGGTTTTCCGGAAAACCGGACCACTAAATCGGGCTTTGAGAATTCACGGAAACTGGACAGTTTTGTTGTTGAGGTTTTTGATAAAAACCTGATGAAATGGGTCAGAACTGCAAAATTTAAAAACTGAACCACACAAACTGAAAATGACACTGCCTGGCTTGTGGCCCACTGGATTGATTCAATAAAAACGTGGAAGGAATATCCGACAAACACTGTACTCTGCGACAGCAACAGGAACCTGATTAAAAAGGATTTTTACCAAAATTCTGTTGGCACCAGTTGAATTGTTGTAAATGAAAAAAACGAGAACTACTATTTTTACGAGAATGGGAATAAAACTGAAACAATAATACAATACAAACGGGATTACTTTACCAAAGAATTGGTTTATTCATCGAAAACAGAAACCAGCTATGATGAAAACGGCATAATTATCGGAAAAGCATCGTATTTGTGGAATATTTATCTGTATAAATGGTACGGAACAACCAAGGACACTTTTGGCTTCGACGATTACGGAAACAAAACAATGACCGCGTCTTACCGCTGGAATACGGCAGAGGAGAGTTGGTTTGGCAGCAACAAAACGGAAAAAACCTTTTCTGCTGATGGTAATCTGATAGCCGAAGTGCGGTATTCATGGGATTATTCAAGCCGGGATTGGACTAATTTCTACAAAACAGAAAATACAACCGGAGACAACGGAGAATTAATTTCCACCCATCTTAATTGGAATGCTGCAACAAGCGACTGGGAGAATTTCGATCAGGAAATAAAAAAATGGGGTGTTAAAGGATTGTTGGAACTGCATATTGATTTAAAATGGGATGCCGGTTCAAATCGATGGAATTATATCCAAAAACTTGAAAACAAATACGATAACGACTCTAACCAGATATTGTTGAGCCATTACTGGTGGAGCAACGACAGCAACCGATGGAATGGCACCATGAAAATTGAAAAGGAATTTGCCAGTGATGACCAAAACCGCGTAACCCTGCATATTAATATACACTAATCTTTCGGCAAGGGGTGATAAGTTACTGTCAAGAAGCTTAAATTCAGCAATTCCTTGCTGCGGGAAATCTTTTTGTGCAATCTTTATTTCCAGTTCTTCTTTTAAACCACCCGAAGTTAAAAAGTACACATTTCCCCGCAATTGCCCCCTCAAACAAACAACTTTTTCAGTTGACCCGGCATTTTGTTTCACCTTAAAAACAAGGAAATTGCTGTCGCGTTCAGCCAGGTGCAACGTAATTCCCGATTCCGGTATTTCGGGTAATTGCCATAAACTGTCGGATTTGGGGTTATTTAGTTTAAGTGGTAGTTCTTATTTCTGTCAGGAGTAAATTCAAAACTTCCCATTCCTGCATGGACACTTTTAAATCGTAACAACAAAACGCCATTTTCAAAAAGAGTACCCTCTATCTCAACTGGTTCTCCATTGATATTTACAGCTTTAAATGCCAGTTCATTTTTCAGTCCTGAAACCAAATAACCTCCTTCCGGGAATGTGGAAAACTGGATTGGACTACCTTTGTGAAACGTCACCGGAAGTTCGATATTTTCAATACCATCCGTATGTTTAACCCTGAGCACAACTTTTAATCCGGGACTTGTGTTTGCAGGGCGAAACCGAATGGTTGCTCTTCCTTCTTTGTCGGTAATGGTTTTTACATTTTCAAGTATTTCGTTCCCTTTTACTAATTCTATTGTAATCTCGGCATACAAAGGTTTTGATTGTTCTGATAATGCCCAGACATTAATACAAACCGTATCGTTGGCACCAAACGATTGTTGGTTAAATTTTGCCACAACCGAAACCCTGGGTTTCATATCTTTTTTTACAATAATCCTGCGTGAAGATTCAAACTCGCTGCTGTCGTTAAAGAATGAATTTGGCGTAAATGCCATTAGCAGATAAATTCCTTCAGGAAGGGTGTCTTGCAGGAATACATGACCATCTGCAAACCTTTTTAAAATTTCGTATTTCTCCTGCCAAAAAACTTGTCGTGTTTCTTCATTGATTAGCTGAAGGTACAATGTTTTACTTAACCCGGATGGTATAAAATGCTGCGCATCTAATATGTAAGCTTTGAACCACAAATCTTCACCGGTTTCGTAAATTCCTTTGCTGGTCTGTATATAAATGAGTTCGGATACATTAATTTGGGAGAGAGTACTATTATCCTTTAATAGGCCATTTAATTCTGAATTGTTTTGAGCGTATATCCCTGAAATAAAAAGTAATAGTAAAAATAAAAACAGATATCGCTGATTAGGAAACATTATTGGCTTTCGGTTTTGTAATTTTTCCGCAAATTACAAAAAAAACAGAATGCTACTGTTTGTTTGGGCTGACTGAACCGTTCTAAAAGAAAAAGAACGGTTCCGAATTTCTTTAATTTGCCGGGACCGTTTGTTATGAAATTTCAAGACAGGTATTTTGATTCTTTATATTTAAAAATTCAAGAATCATTTCCATATTTTTTATTAACACATTCGAAATATTTTGATCGAAAAGCAACTTCATAATGAAATTTGAAGTTTATGTTCCCGTTCAGCAGCATAAGAAAGACATGCTTTAATATCTTCATCTGATAATCCATGGAAATCCGATAAAATTTCTTCAACAGACATACCGGAAGCTAACCAACCCAGAACATCGTAAACGGTTATCCTTGTATCTCTTACACAAGGTTTACCAAATCGTTTTAAAGGATTAATCTTTATAATTTCACTGTATTTCATATCGCTAAGTTACAAATTTTTGCTGAATTTAATTTAACTCACTTACAAGGTCAATTGGATTCTTTAATTTGCCGCGACAGTGTAGCTTCTGATTTCTTATTCCTTATTTTTTATTCCTTATTGAATTTTAGTAAAGCCATTGGGAGTCCAGTTTATCCAATTCCGATTCAGAAACAACATGTCCGGCGGCTATATCAGCATCACTCATTATCAACATCTCATTTTGTTCCGGATAAAGTTTTACAATTTCCCCTTTCTGTGTTGTGACAAAAATTTTCTCAACTGCTTCCAGAAATTTTTCATCCTGAACAGCCAGGATCCTGTCAACAAGTCTGTTCTTAATGCTATCTAAAGTTGTCATAGATTGTTCTTTTTCTTTACAGTAAAGATGGGATAATTTTCTTTTTAACCATACTATGTCTTACCAAGAAACCAGCAGTAAGCAGCATTTTTACCGATTATATTTCTTAGTTAATTCCTTCAGGTTTTTACTGTGTGACGACAGAAACTGCTTCCATTCAAAGCGCCAGCCCCAGTTTCCGGTGGCTGTTCCGGGGATATTCATTCTTGCCTTTTTATCCAAACCCAAAATATCCTGCAGCGGAACAATTGCCATTTTTGCTGTTGAAGCCCAAACCATTTCAATCATTTTTTGCAAAGCGTGTTCCGGTTCACCAAGGTAACGTTGAATCATTTTTTTTTCTTTGCCTTTTGCTGAAGTCAGCCAACCGAGCGCGGTGTCGTTATCGTGAGTTCCTGTGCAAACCAGAAAGTTAGGTTTGTAATTGTGTGGCAGGTTTACATTTTTTGCATCTGAGCCAAACGCAAATTGGAGGACTTTTATTCCGGTTAAATGCAAATCATCGCGGAGTTTTTCAATTTCAGGAGTTATCAACCCCAAATCTTCGGCAATAAAAGGGAGACTTCCATATTCATGTTTAAACTTTTGCAAAAGCTGATAACCTTTCGCGGCTTCCCATTTTCCGTTAATAGCTGTTTTTTCGCCCGCCGGTACCGACCAGTACGATTCAAGTCCGCGAAAATGGTCGATACGAACAATATTGAACATATTCACATTGAAACCAAGTCGCGCCATCCACCAATCGAATTGACGCTCTTCCAAACGTTGCCAGTTAAAAACCGGGTTTCCCCACAACTGACCTGTTTTGCTGAAATAATCAGGTGGCACACCTCCAACGAAAGTTGGGTTCAGGTTTTTATCCAACAGGAAAATATCCGTATTTGCCCAAACATCGGCGCTGTCGGTGGAAACATACAACGGCACATCGCCAATAATTTCGATGCCTTTTTCGTTGGCATATTTTTTCAAACGGTGCCACTGTTTGAAAAACTGCCATTGCATAAACATCCAAAAATCAATTTCTTTTTTCAGTGTTTTAGTATATTTTTTCAAGGTTTCGGTTTTCCTGAACTTCACCTCATTTGGCCACTCATTCCAGCTTCCGCCTTTAAAAAAATCTTTTAAAGCCATAAACAGCGCAAAATCGTTCAACCACCATTTATGTTCGTATTGAAAATAGAAATATTCGTTTAGCCAGGGTTCAATGTTTTCCTGAAAATTGTTGTACGCTTTGTACAGAATCGGCAATTTCCATTCACGGGCGCCTTCAAAATCGGCTTTTGTTTGATTAAACCCGGGCGATTTGATTTCGCTTTTTTTCAGCCATCCATCTTTAGCCAACAATTCCAAATCGATAAGTTGAATATTTCCGGCAAATGCCGAATAACACTGGTAAGGCGAATCGCCATAACCCACCTGTCCGAGCGGTAGGATTTGCCACATTTTCTGTTTCGATTTCTCAAGAAAATCAACAAACCTGAATGCATTTTTTCCTAAAGTTCCGGTTCCATCGTCACCCGGTAACGAAGTAATATGCAGTAAAATCCCACTTTTTCTATTCGTCATTCTTATATTTTTTTCTGAAAACTGACAGATGGTCGGCAGTTTTGCGAACAATTCGTTGTACCGCCAACCCATGATTTAAATCGGTATTAAATGAACCGGCATCGTCGCCGGTAAAAAAGCGGTAATGCGCGTGAACCATTGATCGCAGCCAACCCGGCGGAACATGCCCTGATGGAAAACTTGTGACTGGTTTGTAATTGCTTCCCACCATTTGTTTTATCCACTGGTTGCTTCCTTCGATATAATATTCAAAAAACTCAGAGTTTTGCGATGAATAGCGGATTGCACCCTTTTCGGCATAAATTTCCAGATAAACCAAATCGCCGGTTCCCGAACTAATCCGGCTCGCCGACATATTTCCCACTGCCCCGGTTTTTGGTTCCACCAGCGAAATAGAACTGAACAAATCGGAACCAACCGGAACATCAGCAAAATTACCACCCTGCAAAGCGCCTGTAATTTCCAACTCCTCGCCTAAAAATGCCATTATCAGACTAATTCCATGCGAACCCAAATCGGCCATTGCGCCACCATCGGGAGCAGGAGTTAACCGTGTTACACGCTTTTCGCGATAAGCAGTTTGGAGATAATCGCCATGGTAATATTTTAAATCGAAGTGAATGGGTTTGCCCAGTTTGCCGGTTTTCCAGAAATTCAATGCCTCGCGAACCGATGAAGTTTGAAGATATTGAAATCCCACCTGGATTTTAACTGAAGAATCTGCTTCATTCATCAGCCTTCTCATTGCCTGTTCTTCGAT
>CAMTWS010000091.1:0-16834 GCA_947085485.1 uncultured Prolixibacteraceae bacterium | reverse complement strand
CAAAAAAAACAAGTTCCCGTATCTGCGTGATCGCTCGGTCTATCTGGCTGTAAAACTTTCGAAGAAAAACGACCCCAACGATTTTGCATATTCACTTATCCGGATTCCTTCTCTGTCGGTTCCGCGTTTTTTGGTTTTACCGAAAGTTGGGAGCAAAAAATTTGTAATGATGCTCGACGATGCCATCAGGTATTGTTTCAACGATCTTTTCTTTTATTTCGATTATAATGTGCATGAAGCTTTTACTCTGAAAATGACCCGCGATGCCGAACTCGATATCGATGATGATATTTCGAAAAGCTTTATGGAAAAAATGGCCCACAGCCTTAAAAAACGAAAAACGGGGAAACCTGTACGTTTGATTTATGACAGGACCATGCCGGAAGATTTGAAAAACTTCATTTTCAAGAAATTGAAACTCAACCCCGAAAATGCCATTCCCGGGGCCCGGTATCACAACGATAAAGATTTTATGAATTTCCCCGAAATTGGGAAGAAAAAACATTACTATACTAAATTAACACCTTTCAGGCACAAAGACTTACGGCCAAACACGAGTATATTGCGTGTTCTCCGGAAAAAAGACGTTATACTGCACTTCCCGTACCAAACCTTTAACCATTTTATCGATTTGCTGCGCGAAGCCGCTATCGATCCGCAGGTGAAAGAAATTGGGATTACAATTTACCGTGTTGCTGAAGCCTCGAAAGTGGTGAACGCCTTGTTGAATGCAGTAAGAAATGGCAAAACTGTAACAGTGGTTATCGAATTGCAGGCCCGTTTCGACGAAGAAGCCAACATTTTTTGGTCGAACAAACTGCAGGAAGAGGGCGCCAATGTTATTAATGGCGTGCCTGGAATAAAAGTACACAGCAAATTGGCCTGGATAAAACGAAAAGAGAATAATAGCTTCCGGAATTATGCATACATAGGTACCGGTAATTTCCACGAGGGTACCGCGCGGGTTTATGCCGATGATGGATTGATGACATCAGACCCCCGTTTGGCAAATGAAGTAGAAAATATTTTTGAATTTCTGAAACATAACTACCGGCACTTCGATTACGAAAACCTGATAGTAAGCCCGTTCAAAATGCGTAAGTTCTTCACCAAATGCGTTGAGAAGGAAATAGAACTGGCAAAAAATGGTAAAAATGGCTGGATGATCTTAAAAATGAACAGCCTCATCGACCCCGTAATGATGAATAAGATTATTGAAGCCGGAAGAGCCGGGGTAAAAGTTCAACTCATTGTTCGCGGTATTTTTGGAATCAGAATGACCCGGGAACTCACCCAAAATATTTCGGCTATCAGCATTGTTGACAAGTATCTCGAACATTCGCGCATATTTTTGTTTGGGAACAATGGAAACGAAAAAATGTACATTTCTTCAGCCGACTGGATGCCCCGAAATTTAAACCGCCGGTTGGAAGTTGCCTGTCCTATCTACAACAGCGAAATTCAGAACGAGTTAAAGGAAATGTTGTTTATACAGTTAAAAGACAATTCAAAAGCCCGTATTCTGGATGCTAACCTGCTTAACAAATACAACACCGGAGAACAACAGGCGTTCCGTGCTCAGGAAGATTACTATAAATATATCAAACAAAAACACCATATCGTTATGCAAATATACCATAATCCGCGTTGCTCAAAAAGCCGGGCAGCATTGCAATACCTCGAGGAAAAGGGCTACGATATTGAAATCAAAAAATATCTTGCTGAAGGTTTATCTGAAACCGAATTGAAAGAAATCATCGCCAAAACCGGTAAAGAAATGCACTTTTTTGTGCGTATCCACGAAAAAGATTATATCGGCAATTATAAGGGAAAGGAATTCAGTGATGAGGAATGGATCAAAATTCTGGTGGAAAATCCGAGGTTATTAAGGCGGCCGATTGTTGTAAACGGAAACAAGGCAGTTTTAGCAATTCCACCCGAAAATATTGAAGAAATTGTATAGAATTTCTAAATCACACTACTGAATCCGGAGTTTCTTTTGTAAAGTTTGCACCTCTTTTTCAAGCGCGCTTTTTGATTTTATAGCTTTCGACAGCGCCAGTGCATCTTGTACAGCTGTTTTATCAAAATCTTCGAGGATGATATAGTTTTGACCCTTTCCCAAAAAAACAGCTTTTAATTTCCTATCGGCATTGTTGGCAATAAACTCAATAACCCCATTGTCTTTCCCGTTTCTGTACGATACTTTTTCCCATTTGTACTCCATAAAATCCGATTGGTGATTATTTGCATCACCCACCGGGATCGAATCGGTTTTGGCGCTGATTTCGCCATCATAAACCCTTAAACTATAATGGTTTATCGAATTTTTTCCATGATAATTACTGCTCAAATACAAATCGCCGCGCTCGTCGAGGTGAACCTGTATAAACGAACGGTTCATTGACCGCTGAACAGTTTGCCGTTTATGGATGTATTGGGTATATCTGTTGAATTCTGTTTTTTCCTTTTCAAACGATTTTTCCAGTCGAATTATCTGCGACAGAACAGAATCAAGTTCAGTTTCATTCTTTTTCAACAATTCGTAATTGATATCACTAATCATATTTTTTGCCGCATTGGCAGAATAACGCGCTTTTGGAAATAGCAGGCCGATGCTGTCCAGGCGCTGCAATGCCTGCGCTGTGTCCTGCTTTTCAAGCAGCATTTTTGCATAACTCACCCTTGCCCGGGCTTTGTCTTCGTCAGATGCACCACAGGCAACAAGAAACATTACCAAACAAAACGTAATTAAATACACCGAAAACTTCATATCCTCAATTGTTTCCCGCAAAATTACTATTTTATCCGAAATAAAATTTAACCTGCCCGCACACTTAAAAACAAAAGGAGTAATGTTGGATTAATTATAAAATTCCTAACAAAAACATTTAACAACGATATTTTTATCTTTGATCAACAGATTATTCCTACTTTTAAAACCAAAATCGACTGCCGTTATGATTACGCTTACACAACTTGAATATATTGTTGCTGTTGATACTTACCGCCATTTTGGCCGTGCTGCCGAAAACTGTTTTATTACCCAGCCAACCCTTTCGATGCAAATAAAAAAGCTGGAAGAAGATCTGGAAATCATCATCTTCGACCGCAGCAGGCACCCGCTTTTGCCAACAGATGTGGGTCAGCGGATTATCGACCAGGCACGCATTGTACTACAACAAAACGAAGAGATTAACAACATTGTAAAAGACCACAAAAATCTGGTCTCAGGGTTAATCCGTATCGGTATTATCCCAACCATGGCTCCTTACCTGCTCCCTCTTTTTATAGGCAACTACAAAAAGAAATACCCAAATATTTTTATCAAAGTTGTGGAGCAAACAACCGAAAATATTATAAAACTGCTTCACAAAGATTTAATCGATGTTGGGATACTGGCCACTCCTCTGAAAGAAGAAAAAATTAACGAGAAGCCCATCTTTTATGAAGAGATGCTCATTTATGCAAATCCATCGCACCCTTTGCACAAGCAAAAGGAAATTACAGTAAAAGACATTGCAACACCTGAAATCTGGTTATTAAGCGACGGTCATTGCTTTCGCGATCAGGTAATCAATCTTTGCTCGTTTTTAGGTACCACCGACAGCAGTTTGCCATTTCATTTCGAAGCCGGATCGTTGGAAACATTAATGAACATTGTCGATCGGGAAGGCGGGTTAACACTGATTCCGGAGTTGGCTAAAATTGGGATGTCGGAGAAAAAACTGGCCAATGTTAAATCGTTCACCAATATAAAACCACTTCGCGAAGTCAGCCTGGTTTACTCGCGGCATTTCGCCAAATATAAACTCATAAATTTACTGTGGCGCGAAGTTAAAGATTGCATTCCATTGGAATTACAGGACGAAAAACGCGGAACTATAGTCGAATGGAAATAACCAAACAAGTTTATTTCAGATTTTAATATTTGAAAAATATATTTACCTTTGCGCGCTGTTTGGCGGGCATGGCGGAATTGGTAGACGCGCCAGACTTAGGATCTGGTGCCAAACGGCGTGGGGGTTCGAGTCCCTTTGCCCGCACAAAAAAACCGCTGACCTTCTTTTTCGGGGAAGAGTTGGCGGTTGTTTTTACTTAAAATACTTGAAATTAATTTTTTATCATCATGAACATTGCCAGGGAAAATATCGACACTGTAAACGCCGTACTTAAAGTTGCCATTGAAAAAGCTGATTACGAAAAAACTGTTGCCGACCAACTGAAAGAGTATCGTCAAAAAGCAGTAGTCCCGGGGTTTAGGCCTGGGAAAGTCCCGGATGGCCTTATCAAAAGGAAATACAGGATACCTGTTTTGGTCGAAGAAGTAAATAAACTTCTTTCAAAAAATTTATCGCAATATTTGGTTGACGAAAAACTGAATATTTTGGGAGAGCCGCTTCCAAACGAAGAACAGCAAAATAGCATCAACTGGGAAACTGAAGAAAATTTTGAGTTTGTTTTCGACATTGCTTTGGCTCCTGAAATCAATATTGCACTGGACAAACAAAAAGAGTTCAATTTTTACAAGATTGCTGTATCGGAAGAAATGATTACCCAACAGGTTGAAATGGCACAATCTCAATTAGGTCAGAATTTGCCCGATGATGAAATCAAGGATAACAGCTCGGTTCGCGGAAATTTTGTTCAATTAAACGATGCCTGCGAAATACTTGAAGACGGAATCAGCACCGATGATGTTTTAATTGCCATCGACATAATTAAAGATGATGAGATTAAAAACAGCTTTATTGGCAAAAAAAGTGGCGAAGTTGTTGTTTTCGACCCTGTAAAAGCATTTGAAAACAGGCACGAAATAAAACACATGCTGAATATAAAACAGGATGAAGCAGACATGCTAAACAGCAATTTCAGCTTTACAATTACCGAAATTTTAAAGTTTGAAAAAGCCGAACTGAACGAAGATGTTTTCAAAAAATTATACGGAGAAGAAACCGATGTGAAAACCATTGAAGATTTCAGAAACCGGATTAAAACCGAAATTGAAGCAAACTTAATTTATTCGTCAAATCACAAATTTGCCATCGATGCACACGATAAATTGGTTGAACAAGCTAACATTGTGCTTCCTGAAGCATTTCTAAAGCGCTGGTTAATGGCTATTAATAAAGAGTTAACAGCAGAACAGGTTGAAAATGAATTTGAAGCCTTTATCAACGATTTGAAATGGCAATTAATTAAAGAATCGATTATTAAAGAAAACGAAATTACTGTTTCGGCTGAAGAAACCCGGGCTTATGCAGTGCAAATGGCCCGTGCCCAGTATAACCAGTACGGAATTTACAATATACCCGAAGAACAGCTTGAGTCGTTTGCAAAAGTGATTCTTGAAAAACCCGAAGAAGGCGAACGCATTTACAAAAGACTGTACGAGGACAAGGTAATAAAAGTGGTTAAAGAGAAAGTAGCCATTTTGGAGACCGAAGTTAGCCAGGAAGAGTTTAAAGAATTGATGAAATAACAATCCGGGCAAAACAGGGCATAAAAGAAATAAGATTTTGCTGAACGAATCAGCAATCAACTTTTTTGTAACTTTGTGACTCGTTTTTTAACGAAGATTACAAAGTTACTTTTTTAAAAGCATTTAATATTATGGACAATAGCAACGAATTCAGAAAATATGCAGTTAAACATGCCGGGTTCAGCAGTTTAAACTTAGACAGGTTTAACTCGATGTACAGCAATTATATTTCTCCAACCATTATCGAAGAGCGCCAGTTGAACGTGGCATCGATGGATGTGTTTTCAAGATTAATGATGGATCGGATCATTTTTCTGGGTGTACCGATCGACGATTTGGTGGCAAATATTATTCAGGCCCAGTTGCTTTTCCTTGAATCGACCGACCCAACAAAAGATATCCAGATTTATTTTAATTCTCCCGGTGGTTCAGTACATGCCGGACTGGGTATTTACGATACAATGCAGTACATAACTGCCAATATAGCAACCATTTGTACCGGAATGGCAGCATCGATGGCCGCTGTATTGTTAACTGCCGGAACAAAAGGGAAACGCACCGCATTGAGACACTCGAGAGTGATGATTCACCAGCCCATGGGCGGCGCATCAGGCCAGGCGTCGGAGCTGGAAATTACAGTTCGCGAAATCATGAAGATTAAGAACGAACTTTATGCAATTATTGCCCTGCATACCGGCAAATCAGTTGAGCAAGTTGAAAAAGATGCTGACCGCGATTACTGGATGACTTCTGAGGAAGCAGTAAAATACGGAATGATTGACGAAGTGTTGGTTAGAGATAAAAAATGATGTCGAATAAAATAAAACAGGATAAGTGCTCGTTTTGCGGACGTGAAAAAAAGGAAGTTAATTTATTAATTGCGGGCATTGATGGCCATATCTGCGACAGATGCGCCAATCAGGCACATGCCATTATCCAGGAAGAGACAAAAAAAGATGGCGCTTTCGATCTCGACGGAGCTAAACTTTTAAAACCAAAAGAGATAAAGGAATTCCTTGATCAATACGTAATTGGCCAGGATCAGGCAAAAAAAATACTTTCTGTTTCGGTTTATAACCATTACAAAAGGTTGAAACAGGCAATAGATGCCGATGAAACCGAGATTGAAAAATCGAATATCATTCTGGTTGGCGAAACCGGTACCGGTAAAACATTGCTTGCACGTACCATTGCAAAAATGCTACATGTGCCGTTTACCATTGTCGATGCAACAGTATTGACCGAAGCCGGTTATGTTGGCGAAGACATTGAAAGCTTGCTTACCCGGTTGTTGCAGGCTGCCGATTATAATGTGGAAGCTGCGGAACGGGGAATTGTTTTTATCGACGAAATTGACAAAATTGCCCGCAAAGGCGACAACCCTTCCATAACCCGCGATGTATCGGGCGAAGGAGTTCAGCAGGGTTTGTTAAAACTGCTCGAAGGTTCAATTGTAAATGTTCCGCCGCAGGGTGGACGAAAACACCCTGAGCAAAAACTGATCCCGGTTGATACCAAAAATATACTGTTTATTTGCGGCGGCGCTTTCGACGGTATTGAGCGCAAAATTGCCACCCGCCTCAACACAAAAGTGATTGGATACAGCGCTGCCAAAGATGCCGACAGGATTGAACGCGAAAATTTACTGCAATATATAGCGCCCCAGGATTTAAAATCGTTTGGGTTGATCCCCGAAATTATTGGCCGTTTGCCTGTTCTGGCTTATCTCAATCCGTTAGACAGGGGCACGCTCCGCAGTATTTTAACCGAGCCCAGGAATTCAGTTATAAAACAATACAAAAAGTTATTCAGGATTGATGGAATTGGGCTTGAGTTCGACGAAGATGCTTTTGCTTATATTGTTGACAAGGCCATCGAATTTAAACTCGGCGCAAGGGGTTTGCGCTCTATTTGCGAAAGCATTATGAATGATGCGATGTTTTATTCGCCGTCGGAGAAAATCGAAAAGTTGCATATTACGAAAGAATACGCCGAAAACAAACTGGAACACGCCAATATTCAGCGGCTAAAAGCCAGTTAATACCTAATTTTCCTGAAATAATTATTCAGGCTGATAACCCTTGTCTTCCAGTAATTTGGACTTCATTGAAGCTTCAACCGCCAGTTCGTCGCAGCGTTCGTTTAGCGGGTTGTTGGCGTGGCCTTTTACCCACACGAAATTTACTACGTGCTTTTTATAAATCTCAAGAAAACGCAGCCAAAGATCGGGGTTTTTTTTGCCCTTAAAACGTTTTTTTACCCAATCGTAAACCCAGCCTTTGGTTACGGCATCGGCCACATATTTCGAATCGGTGTAAATGGTAACTTCACTTCCCTGAATTTTCAGGGTTTCCAAAGCAACAATCACAGCCATCAATTCCATCCGGTTGTTGGTAGTATGTTTGTACCCTTCCGAAATTTCCTTGCGGAATTCGCCCGAAAGCAAGACAATGCCGTAACCTCCCGGACCTGGATTCCCCCGGGCTGCACCATCGGTATAAATTGTTATTTGTGGTCGGGCCATATTTTTGAGTATTGAGTAGTTAGTATTTAGTACAAAGTAGTTAGACGGAAAAACAAAAGTATATTTTTATTCACGCACAATTCTGTTTATTTCTTGTGATTTTAGTTCTCAATACTCATTACTCCCATCTAATCATCTGAAAATATAAACCCCGCCAAAACTGACGAGGTTAAATATTCAAAAAATGATTTGTGATTTTTTTTACTCCTCTCCTTTGGAGAGGCCGGGTGAGGCTTCTTTACTGTACAATCATCATTTCATCAACCAAATGGGTTGCACCGGCATAAACATCAATAACCCAAAGAACAAACCTGATATCGACATTAATACAACGTTGAAGTTCAGGTTCAAAGGCAATATCGCCGCTCATGGCTTCCCAGTTACCGTCGAACGCAATCCCAATTAATTCGCCTTTACCATTAATAACAGGGCTTCCTGAATTCCCGCCTGTAATATCGTTGTTGGTAATAAAACAGGCATGAAGTGAACCATCTTTATCGGCATAATTTCGGTAATCCTTGTCGATTAAAAGTTGTTTCATCCGGGCTGGCACATCAAATTCCGGATCGCCGGGAATTTCTTTTTCAAGATATCCATTTACAGTAGTAAAGTAATTATAAATAACTCCGTCGCGTGGCTCATAATCCAGCACTTGTCCGTAGGTTAATCGCATAGTTGAATTTGCATCAGGATAAAAAACTTTATCTGGTTGCATCTCCATCAATCCGGCAACAAAAAGTCTTTCCCCTTCACCTCTCAGTTTTTGACCTTCGCCTGCTTTGTCGCCCATTTCACGGAATTTACTAAAAATGCCGGCTGCTGAAGTTACAGCCATATCTTTTTTGAGCGCTTTAAGTGATGGTTTGTCGAGGAAAGCAGTTAACTCTTCCTTATTGTCGAAAACAGAACTTTCAAAAAGTTTCCCGGCAAATTTTGAGAAATCGCCTTTGTATTTTTTCTGAACAGTGGCAAAGAAAGCAGGATGATACTGCGCTGTAGTTTTGTCGGCATACAATTTAAGCAAAGCGCCAACTACTTTTTGGTCGGTAGCAGCATCATAATCTTTAAAATAGTCGTCCATGCTTCTTTTCATCGAACTGGTAACCCGCTCAATTTTGTCTTTGTTTTCTTCCGGTTTCTCCAAAAGTTCGATTAATGATTGTGCCCGGTTTGCAAACATAAAAATCTCGGGGCCACGCAAAAGCGCTTCGCCCATGTATGCCCTTGCTTTATCATCTTCTACATTTTTAAACGAATTTTCAATCAACAAAAGTGCATCGCCATATTTTTCAGTGCGGGTTTTTTCGGCATTAACCCAAGCGGTAAAGTCGCTTTCAATTGCCTGTTTTTTCCCAATAACTTTTAAGTTGGTAAGCCCTTCATTTTGTCCGATACTATATTTGTAATAGTTTGAACTACGCGCATATTTCGAGGCATACTGAATCCGTGCTTTTTGGCTGCTACCCATGTAATCGCCCCAAATATCAAGCAATTTTTCGCGTACTTCAATCCGCACTTCGTTTGTAACGTCCATCGTGCTTTTAACGCCAAACGAAGTTTCATAACGGTTGGTCCTGCCGGGGTATCCCATTACCATTGCAAAATCGCCCTGTTCCACCCCTTTAACCGAAATTGGCAAAAAGTGTTTTGGCTGGTACGGAATATTATCCCCGGAATAAGCAGCCGGTTTCCCATCGGGGCCGCAATAAACCCTGAACAGGGCAAAATCGCTGGTGTGCCGGGGCCACATCCAGTTATCGGTATCGCCGCCAAATTTCCCCAATGCCTGTGGCGGGGCGCCTACCAACCGAATGTCGTTAAATGTTTCAACAACAAAAAGAAAATATTGGTTTGAACTAAAAAAACTGCGCACATAAGTTTCGTAATGCGTGTCGCCTTTGGCCTTTTTTTCCAATTTGCCTGAAACGGCACGAACAATGCTATTTCTTTCTTCGTCATTCATTTCATCGGTAATATCAGCAAGTACCTGCGAAGTAACATCTTCAATACTAATCAGGAACGTAACTGTTTTTCCCGGATTTGGAAGTTCCTCATTGCGTGACATGGCCCAAAACCCATCCTTTAAATAGTCGTGTTCAACACTCGAATGCTTTTGAATTTCGCCAAAACCGCAGTGGTGATTGGTAAGCATCAACCCGTCTTTCGAAACTACCTCGGCAGTGCAAGAACCGTGATCGAGCGCTACTACTGCGTCTTTCAGGCTCGAATTGTTAACGCTGTAAATATCTTCGGCGCTCAATTCCAAACCCATTTTCTGCATTTGGGCAATATTCAGTTTATATATCAGCGAAGGGAGCCACATTCCTTCATCGGCCACTGCCCATCTGCAAAAAAATACAGTAAGCAAGAGTATCAGATTCAATTTTCTCATGTTTCTTTTAACTTTTTGTTTTGAAGCTTGCAAATATAATTTTTCACAAATCATTGTTGCGTGATATTTGTCTTTTTTTCCAGATAAACTTATTGGCATCGAAATTAATTTAAGTGGTATGAATAAAACAATGACTATCTGCTTTTTTCACCCCTTAAACAGCTTTCCGGAAACCTGGTTGTAATTACCCCCTTCAGTGGGTCGGGGGGTGCGGTATACGACAATATACTTGTGCCATTACTTATCACAGGTGGTTAAAAAATTATAAACTACGGGATTGTTTATCAATTCTTTCTAAATTTGTACCTCTTTAAAAATAAAGGCGTGGGAGAAAAAAAGAAAAGAGTTTTATTAAATAAACTTAAAGATCAGTATCGGCTAACCATTTTCAACGATTCCACTTTTCAATCGGTATGGAGTATAAAACTCTCGATTTTAAAGGTGTTTACTTTGGTAAGTGTGGCATCGCTGATAATTGTAATATTGGTTACAATTATAATTGCAGCAACCGGATTGCGCGAATACATTCCGGGTTATCCTGACGCAAAACAACGTCAAATGATGGTGGATATCGCGTTAAAAGTTGACTCGCTGGAAATTGAGCTGGGCAAACGCGATGTATTCTTTAAAGGGATAAAAGCTATTATTTCGGGCGAAGTTCCCGAAGACTACATGGTTTACGATACTGCGACCGAATCGTATGACGTTAATTTTACCGAATATAATCACGACTC
Organism: uncultured Prolixibacteraceae bacterium; assembly: GCA_947085485.1. Taxonomy (GTDB): domain Bacteria; phylum Bacteroidota; class Bacteroidia; order Bacteroidales; family Prolixibacteraceae; genus Draconibacterium. Next base: position 5,702 of record CAMTWS010000091.1, on the reverse strand, counting down.
CGTTTTTCAGGACAACCTGCTTGCCGAACAACTGAATTTGTCGATACAAGGCAATACACGAAAAAAAACCGAATTGAGCCAAATGCACTTTTATGTTCCGGTAAAAGGTATTGTTACCAACCATTTTAATCTGTCATCCGAACATTTTGGGGTTGACCTTGTAAGCGATCCCAACGCACGAATTTCCGCAATTTTGGAAGGAACTGTCATTTTTTCGGGGTGGACACTTGAAACAGGATATGTAATGTATATTCAGCACGATGCCGATTTGGTTTCGGTTTATAAACACAATGCCGAATTACTGAAATCAACCGGAGATAAAGTCAGGGCTGGAGAAGCAATAGCAATCATTGGCAATTCGGGCGAATTTTCCACAGGCCCGCATTTGCATTTCGAGCTTTGGCATCGCGGAAATGCCATCAATCCTGAACAGTATATCGACTTTTAATTTATGAAGAAACGAATTGCCATTCTTGGTTCAACAGGTTCAATCGGGACCCAAACTTTGGAAGTGATTAAACAGAACCCAGAAAAGTTTGAAGTTGAGGTGCTTACTGCAAATAATAATGTTGATATTTTAATTGCCCAGGCAAAACAATTTCAACCCAATGCAGTAGTTATTGCAAACGAAGAAAAGTATTCTTACGTTTCGGAAGCGTTAAAAAATGAACCGGTAAAAGTGTATGCCGGTATCGATGCGCTGAACCAGGTGGTGCAAATGGAAACTGTTGATTTGGTGTTAACGGCAATGGTTGGTTACTCGGGGTTAATGCCCGCTTACCACGCCATAAAAGCCGGGAAAAACATAGCGCTCGCCAACAAGGAAACGATGGTAGTCGCGGGAGAAATAATCACAAAAACAGCCCGGGAAAAAAAGGTTGAAATACTTCCGGTTGACTCCGAACATTCAGCAATTTTTCAGTGTTTGGTTGGTGAATTTTTCAACCCCGTCGAAAAAATATACCTCACCTGCTCCGGCGGCCCCTTTCGTGGTAAAACCGAAAAAGAACTGCAACATGTTACCGTTGAAAATGCATTAAACCACCCCAATTGGGATATGGGCGCGAAAATTACCATCGATTCGGCAACTTTAATTAACAAAGGGTTCGAGATGATAGAGGCATGCTGGCTGTTTGGTTTGCCCCCTTCTAAAATCGATGTCATTGTTCATCCCCAGTCGGTAATTCATTCCATCGTACAGTTTGAAGACGGTTCGATGAAAGCCCAGATGGGCCTGCCCGACATGAAATTGCCAATTCAATATGCGCTTGGATTTCCTTCGCGCATAAAAAACAGCTATCCGCGCTTCAACTTCCTCGATTACCCAACGCTTGATTTTGAACCGCCAAATACAAAAAATTTTCGTAACCTTGCACTCTCTTTTGAAGCCATGAAATTGGGCGGTAATATGCCCTGTGTTTTAAACGCTGCAAATGAGGTTGTTGTTGAGGCATTTTTAAAAAACAAAATAGTGTTTCTTCAGATGCCGGTAATCATAGAAAAAATAATGCAGAAAGTTGCGTTTATTGAAAAACCAACTCTGGAAGATTTAATCGAAACAAATGCCGAAACAAGAAGAATAACAAAGTTGATGACAGATAATTAAAAATAAGAGCTAATATTTGAATGGATACAATATTAATAAAAACTGCACAGTTACTTTTAAGCCTTTCAATACTTGTTGTGCTGCACGAATTTGGGCATTTTATGTTTGCCCGTTTGTTTAAAACCAGGGTCGAAAAATTCTATCTTTTCTTTAACCCCTGGTTTTCGCTGTTTAAAGTGCAAAAAGGCGATACCGAATACGGTATTGGTTGGTTGCCGCTGGGAGGCTACGTTAAAATTTCGGGGATGATGGACGAATCGATGGACAAGGAAGCCATGAAATTACCGCCCAAACCTTATGAATTTCGTTCGAAACCGGCATGGCAACGATTGTTGATTATGCTGGGAGGAGTTCTTATGAATTTTCTGTTTGCAATGTTAATTTACATTGGAATTATGTATGCATGGGGCGAAGAATTTCTGCCTACCGAAAATGCAAAGTATGGAATTTCAGTTAATGAAACTGGCAAGGAAATCGGATTTCAGAATGGGGACAAAATTCTTACTGTTGGCAACAAATATGTCGAAAGTTTTACCGCAATTATCCCAACCATAGTGCTCGATAATGTAAAAACGGTGCAGGTTGAAAGAAACGGACAAAAAACAGATGTTGAAATCAGCGACTCCGATATAGCCCTTCTTTTAAAAAGCAAATCGGTTTTAACTCCACGGACCCCGTTTGAAATTAAAGTAGGAAGAGTAGAAAAAAATTCACCCGCCCATGATGCCGGCCTTCAGAAAGATGACATTTTTATCGGTTCAGATGGATTAAAATTCGAATTTTACGATCAATTCACAGATTACCTCAAATCGAAAAAGGGGGAAAGTATTAATTTGGAAATCACTCGCGAAGGACAAAAAATAACACAGGAAATCAATGTTACCAATGAAGGGAAAATAGGCTTTTATGTAGCCTACATCAATCCCAATCTTTTTGAATACAAAACTGTAAAATATGGTTTTTTCGAATCGTTTCCTGCCGGAATAAAAAGAGGTATCCGTACTACGGGAGATTATCTGAAACAATTCCGTTTGTTTTTTAAGAAGGAAACCAAAGCCTATGAATCACTCGGCGGTTTTGCCACCATCGGAAACATTTTCCCGGGTACCTGGGACTGGTATTCGTTTTGGAACATGACAGCATTTATATCAATTATTCTGGCTATCATGAATTTGCTGCCAATTCCGGCGCTCGATGGCGGACACGTTATGTTTTTAATGGGCGAACTTATCACCGGCCGCAAACCCGGGGAGAAGTTCCTTGAATATGCTCAAATTGCCGGAATGGTGCTTCTTTTGGCATTAGTGCTTTTTGCAAACGCCAACGACATAATAAAAATGATAAACGGTACATTCTAATTAAAAAAATTCTATTTTTGTCATAAATCAATTATAATTAATTATCATGAATCTATTTGTAATAGCAGGCATAGTTGGACCACAGGAAATTATTATTATATTAATAATCGTTCTTTTACTATTTGGTGGAAAAAAAATCCCGGAATTAATGAAGGGGCTTGGACAGGGGATTAAAGATTTTAAAAACGCCAGTAAAGGGGAAGATAGCTCGAAAGACAAGTCGGATCCTGATAAAATTGAAAGATAATATCATTCAGATATACTTGAAAATCCTGTTTCTGAAAAACTCAGATACAGGATTTTTTTATGGTAAAGTTTTTGTAGCGGAGTAATATCAGAAACTTAAAAAACTTAAAAAATGAAACGGAATTTAATTCATCCGGCTGTTTTTATGGTCTCATTGTTAATCTTTCAATCCTGTTCAAACGATTCGCAGGTGAGATACCAAAATAGTACCGGTAAAGCCAACGAACTGGTAATTGTTATTTCAGAGGAATCGTGGAACGGGACACCCGGCGAATTACTGCGAGGTACTTTGGCACAGTCGCATATTGCACTTCCGCAGGATGAGCCTTTATTCGATTTGGTTAATGTGCCTCCTGCTGCATTCACAAAAATTTTTAGAACCACCCGCAATATTATTAAAACCACCATTTCTGCTACGGTAACAACACCCGAAGTATCAATGAATGACGATGTTTGGGCATCTCCGCAGGCCACGGTTGAGATAAAAGCAAACAGCCCCGAACAATTCGGGGAAATATTTAACGAATACAGCAATAAAATTCTATCGTATTTCTTATCAGCCGAAAAAAAGAGACTAACTGAAAGCTATGAGAAAAATTTTCAAAAATCAATTTACAATATATTGAATACTGATTTTGGCGTTACATTGAAAGTTCACCCGGGATTTGCCATCGCTGAAAGAAAGGAAAATTTTATTTGGTGCCGGTACGAAACGCCCGAAATCTCGCAAGGGGTTGTCCTGTTTACATTCCCAAACATTTCCGATTCAACTTTTACGGTTAATTACATGGTTGCTGTTTGCGACAGCGTTTTAAAAAATAATATCTCGAGTGCAATCCCCGGAAGTTATATGAATATCGAAAAAAGGCTTGATCAGAATTATACTGTTTTGGAACACAACAAAAATTACGCCTCCGAAATGCGCGGACTGTGGCGGTTGGAAAACGATTTTATGGGCGGCCCCTACATTGCGCTGGCCGAACTCGATGCTTCGAAACAACGGGTAGTGGTGGTTTTCGGCTTTGTTTATGCACCAAGCAAAGACAAACGAAATTTGATTCAACAAGTAGAAGCTATGGTTTATTCGCTGAAATTAAATGAGCAGGATAAAAACGATAAAATTAACAGCCAGGTAAAAATGGGGAACTGAAAGAAAGCCTCTCCCTAACCCTCTCCAAAGGAGAGGGAAAAAGAAGCTCCGAAAAATCAAATTTTTCGGAGCTTCTTTTGTCTCAATACTCAAATCTATTAGTCTCACATCTTTCACTAAAATACTGCTTTTACAATTTCTTTTACATTGTCAGAAACGCCGTAAGTATAAATATGCAGCGAAGGGGCGTTGTTGGCCACCAAATCTTTCGATTGGTAAATGGCCCACTCGGTCCCAACTTTCCCGGCCCCGTCGTTGGTTTTGCATTTGGCAAGTTCTGTTGCCAGTTCCATTGGAATGTCGATGCTGAATATCTTAGGCAGAACAGTTAACTGATTGACTAAATTAATGGGTTTAATTCCGGGAATGATTGGAACCGTGATTCCAATTTCGCGGCATTTTTTCACAAAATTGAAATACTTCCTGTTATCGAAAAACATTTGTGTTACAATATAATCGGCCCCGGCATCCACTTTTTGTTTTAAATAAATCAAGTCCTGTGCCTTGTTTGGAGCCTCAAAATGTTTCTCGGGGTAACCTGCAACGCCAATACAAAAATCGAGCGCCAGATTATTCTTCAAATCTTCGTCGAGATACCTTCCCCTTCCCAAATCTTTAAGCTGGGCAACCAGTTGGCTGGCATAGGCATGACCGTTTTTTTCGGGTTGAAAAACATGCTGGTTCTTTGTACCATCGCCACGCAGCGCCAAAACATTTTTTATTCCCAGAAAATTCAAATCGATTAAAACATGCTCGGTTTCGCTTTTGGTGAATCCACCGCATAAAATGTGAGGTACTACCGGTATCCCGAATTTGTGCTGAATATCGGCAGCGATGGCTACCGTTCCGGGCCGCTTGCGCACCGTGCGTTTTACAATGGCGCCATCGGGCATTTCTTTAAACTCTATCTCATCGCGATGGGTGGTAATGTTAATATATTTCGGATCGAAATCAACCAGGCTTTCAATGGTCTGGTACATTTTGCTGGTATCATTCCCTTTCAGCGGCGGTAAAAGTTCAAACGAAAAAACAGTCTTTTCAGCTTTATTTATGATATCAATAACTTTCATTGTACATTATTTCAATTCATTTTCAATTTTTTCTGCGCGTTGTTAAGATTTTTTTCGATGCAAAATTAAAAAAAGATACCTGTTAATCTGAATCTGTAAAGTTCAATATCTGAATTTCAGGATAAAAGTTATTTTCATACGTAAATAATTTCTATTAAATGAGCCTGTAAAGCCCACATATTGTTTAAAATCAATAATTTATTCAATAATTAGACAAAAGAAAAGATAGCACTTGTCTGTAAGGCAAATGCAAGGTTATCGGATAAAAATGT
>CAMTWS010000090.1:0-16401 GCA_947085485.1 uncultured Prolixibacteraceae bacterium | reverse complement strand
GTATTTGGGCTGGGCAAACATGGCAAATTGTGATATGAGAATCGCAGTAATCAAAAATGCTTTCTTCATTATAAAAAGTTATTGAATAATTAAGCCCGCAAAAGTAATTATTCAGATTTCAGAAAAAAATCAAATCAACCATAATCGAAAGATATTTTTTAACATTCCTTTTCTATTTTTACACCATGAAAATCATTGCAGACAGCGGCTCAACAAAAACCAGTTGGTGTTTATCGGGAAACAACGGGTTTACCGAATATTTTTCGACAACCGGAATTAATCCTTTTTTCAGAACTACCGAAGATATTGCAGTAGAACTTCGCGAAAAACTTTTGCCTGAAACAGGCGCTGATATTGAACAAATCTATTTTTACGGGGCAGGAATAATTAATGAGGAGAAAGGCAACATTGTAAAAAGCGCGTTACAACAGATTTTCCCCACAGCAATAATTGAAGTTCAAAGTGATTTGCTTGCAGCAGCGCGATCAACTTTGCAGAAAGAAAAAGGAATTGCATGTATTTTGGGGACCGGTTCAAATTCGTGCCTTTATGATGGAAATGAAATTATTGAACATGTTCCGCCGCTGGGTTTTATTTTGGGCGACGAAGGCAGTGGCGCTGTTATCGGGCGGAAACTCGTGGCTGATTACCTGAAAGGAATTATGCCAGAAAATATTTCTGTCAAATTTAAAAACCGGTTTCAGCTAACCTATTCCAATTTTCTGGAAGGTGTTTACAAAAAAGAAAAACCAAATCAATTCCTTGCACACTTTGTTCCGTTTTTACATGAAAATATTGCTGATGAATACTGCTCAAATCTGGTCGAAACTTCCTTCGAAGAATTTTTCAAACGAAATATTTCAAAGTATTCCGGATTTCAGGAACAACCCATTTGTTTTGTGGGTTCAGTTGCATTTTATTTTCAGGAACAGTTGAAAAATGTTCTGCAAAAAAACCACCTTCAAATTAAAACTGTTTTAAAAGAGCCGCTAAATGGCTTATTAAAATTTCACACCGAAAAATAAAAAATCATGAATATAACAGAATCGAGTTCCAACTATAACGATCTTGAAAAAATGAGTATTAGGGAGTTGCTTGAAGGAATTCATAATGAAGATAAAAAAGTTTTACCTGCGGTTGAAAAGGTTATTCATCAAATTGAAAAGCTGGTTTCAGAAATCGTTCCCCGGGTTAAAAAAGGGGGAAGGTTATTTTATATTGGCGCCGGCACCAGCGGAAGGCTGGGAATTTTGGATGCTTCTGAAATCCCGCCAACTTACGGGGTTGATTACGGTTTGGTTATCGGGTTAATTGCCGGGGGCGACCAGGCAATTCGCAAAGCAGTTGAAAGCGCCGAAGACGATGAAAAACTTTCGTGGGAAATTTTAAAAGAGCACAACATCAACGAAACAGATACTGTGGTTGGAATAGCCGCATCGGGCAGAACACCGTACGTAATTGGCGCTGTGAAAAATGCCCGTGAAAACGGAATACTGACTGCGTGCATTACCAGCAATCCCGGAACTGCGCTGGCTAAAAATGTTGATATCGCGATTGAAGTGATTGTCGGGCCCGAGTTTGTTACCGGCAGCACGCGTATGAAATCGGGAACTGCACAAAAATTAATCCTGAATATGATTACCACAACATTAATGATTCAATTGGGCAGGGTAAAAGGAAATAAAATGGTGAACATGTTGCTGACCAATGAGAAACTTGTGAACCGCGGCACCCGGATGATAATGGACGAACTGGGCTACCCTGAAGAAAAAGCAAGGCGGTTACTGCTGCTGCACGGATCGGTGCAAAAAGTTTTGGATGAAACAGGAGAGGTTAACATTTAAGCTAAACTTTTGACGATATTGAGTTAATCGTCAAAAAATAATATCTTTGCAGCAGAAAATTCTTTGAAACATACGATGTACTGCAAAACAAAATGCAACATTAATTGTAATAATATTTAAGACAAATCAATTGGCTTACCGTTCTGGTAGGTTTTTGGTTTATTAGGTTTAGTTGGTTTAGGTTAAAAAGGCTGTCAGTTGGACAGCCTTTTGTTTTTATTACACTTCATCCGGAACAAAATACGGTTTTCGATAATTCCTGGTCAGCATCATATCGGCTTCGGGGTCGTTGGCAAATTTCTCATAGGCTCCCACAAAAGTCAGTTCGCGTTTCAGGCGGTACGAAATATTGGCCAATGCCGGCAATGCCGATGAATAAAATCCTTCGTTAATATCGCAGCGTAAATCGTAGTCGCTTCCCGAACGAATGGCATCGATAAAATTGGCATAATGTTCAGTGCCGCCCGGCGCTGCGCGGAAAGTAAGATCCTTTGGCGTTTCTGATGTTTCCCTTGCCGAGCGTGCGAACGGAATATTTTCGCGCTGCCTGAAAGCCTGCCAGGAGCTTCCGTTGATTTCGAGATAACCTTCGGTGCCATAAAACATATTGCCTATTTTAATGTCGAGCCCCGATTCTGCATTGGTAAATAGTCCGCGGGTTTCAAATTCGAGCACTTTTCCATCGGCATAATTAAAAATCGAAGTTTGTGTGTTAGGTGTTTCCTGCGAGCACTCTTTTGGGTTTATTCCGAAAAGTCCCCCGGTAGAATACACCGAAACCGGATGCTCGTTTTTATTGAGGCCCCAGCGGGCAATATCGAACTGGTGAGGCCCCTGGTTTGCTGTATCGCCGCCGCCTGTAGCCCAGTGCCAGTGCCAGTTGTAGTGGCCGCGCTTTTCGTTGTACGGCTGCCACGTTGCAGGGCCGAGCCACATATCGTAATGCAGTGTTTCCGGTGGCAGGCTATTTGGCGAAATGCCAAACGAATCGCGGGGTTTGTAACAAAGTCCACGGGCCATGTAAACCTCTCCAATTCCTCCAAAGTGAAGGAATTCAATAGCTTCCCTAACACTGGCAATTGAACGGTTTTGAGTTCCAACCTGAACCCTGACATTGTACTTACGGGCGGCTTCAACCATTTTTCTACCTTCAAAAACATTATGGGTAGCCGGTTTTTCAACATAAACATGTTTTCCGGCCTGGCAAGCCCATATAGTTGCAAGTGCGTGCCAGTGGTTTGGTGTAGCAATCGACACTGCATGAATCTCTTTGTCGTCGAAAACTTTGCGCATATCCCACACCGTTTTAGGCGCTGTACCCATTGACTCCTGAACTTTCTTAACCCTTTCAGGATAAAGTTCCTCATCAACATCGCAAATGGTTTTCAAAAATACATTGCGGTTATCTTTCAACGCACACCAACTGTTAATGTGTGTGTTTCCCTGTCCGCGAATGCCAATTACTGCCATATTAATGCGCTCGTTAGCGCCTGTTACCGATGCATACGATTTAGCGCTGAACCCCATCCCCCCAATGGCGATTCCGGCAGTCCCAATCAGGCTTTTCTTGATAAAATCTCTTCTTTCAGTCATTTTTTTATTTTGATATTACTGGTTTAGAATTTTGGCTTACAATTTACCAATTCAAATTGAAAATGAGCAAAATTTGAACTTGTTTTTTGTATTTTCGGCTCTCGAAAAATAATTTCAAAATGATTAAAAAAATTCTTTCATATATTTTGACCCCTGTTTATTTGATTGTTTTCGGAATTTTGCTACTTATTTTTCATCCCGTTCAAATGTTTACCAATTGGATTTGGGGCTATCCCGTGCGCAAAAAGGTTGTCGATGTTTTAAATTACGGGTTGCTTTACAGTCTTTGGATTTTAGGGACAAAAATTACCTTTCGGGGGTTTGGAAATATACCCTGCAATCGCCCTGTTATCATTGTCTCCAACCATCAAAGCACCCTCGATATCCCGGCAATCATTATCGGGTTCAAAAAAAACCATCCTAAATTTATATCGAAAATAGAATTAGGAAGGGGAATTCCCAGTGTTTCGTATAACCTTCGCCATGGCGGTTCGGTGTTGATCGATCGCAAAAACAAGGGACAATCAGTAAAAGATATTATGCTCCTGGGAAAACATATAGAAGCCAATAATTATGCCGCGTGCATTTTCCCCGAAGGGACCCGCACCAAAGACGGGCTCGTAAAAACCTTTCAGCCAGCAGGGATTGCGTCGCTTATCAGGACAGCGCCCTCGGCATTAATTGTCCCACTTGTGATTGACGGGAATTATCAGATTATGAAAAATGGTTATTTCCCGATGACAGTTGGACACCGCCTGAAACTGACAGCGCTCGAACCAATTGAACCCAAGGGAATTGATCCCGCCGAGCTGACTCAAAGAATTGAAGATTTGATTAGGAAAGAATTGGGGCAGGCTGGTTAACTTTTTCTGAATTTCATGTTTTTCAGTACCTCCTCGATTTTGTCGGCAATTGATTCTGCACTGCTGTTTTCCTCAAATTCAATTGAGTTCAACACATCTTCAAGTTGATCCATTGCCGAATTGAGAAAATCAATTTTCCCCCTCAATATTTTCTCATCGCCGGTTTGCCAGTATTCCCCGTCGTCATAAACATCGAGGTTTGAAATGTATTTCTCCTGAACGTATTTCAGAAGTTTGATAACTGCTATGTGTATTTCGATTGGGGCAAACTGTGTTTTAATGTGGTTGAACCAGGTGAATTCATCGTCGCCTTTTGAAATTTCGAGCATAAACGGATTACGTAAAAACCCGTTTTTATCAACCATGAATGGCAGTGGTTCTGCCTTTTCATGCGGGCCGATTATTAACCCTTTCAATGGCTCTTTATCTTTTCCATCGAAATCGAAGGACGAATATTTCCATCCCATCGATTTTGCAATATCTTTCATTTCATCGCAAAAAGAATCGATACTTTCGGCTGAGTTTAGTTTGCCTTTGTAATGAATTGTGACTCCCATGGGATTTATTTTTTGTAGCTATCGTCCCTTTTTAATACCCTACCTATCTCAATCGTATCGCCAAAGACGTCAAATAAAATTCTGTAATTGCCTACCCTTAACCTGAATGCAGGTTCAAAATTTGTAAGTTTTTTCACATTTCTTACATTCGGAAATCCGGCAAGTTCTTTAATTTTTAAATGATTTTTTTTTCTTTCACTAACATCAATATGCTGTAAATCTTTGATTGCTGATTTACGGATGTTAATTCTCATTTTTCAGGTACTCTTCAAATGAAACAGACTCATCATGCCTTGTAGCCCTTAACAGCTTCAAATCTTCGAAATCTTCTTTCTGAATAATTTCAAGTCCTTCATTTTTGAGAAGTTCAAGTATCCCTATTACCTTTTCTGCTAAATGATTATTACTAAAATTGATTGTAATCGATTTCATAAATTCTTTTTTAATCACTGGCCAAAGCTACAAAAGATTTAAAACTAAATTTAAAAAATGTGCAGTTTGGAAACTACACTTCCCGGTTACGGGAAAATTATATTCCCCGTGCGTTTCTGTCCAATTGTTCCGCTTCGGTGAAATCGTTTTCAGGAACATGGCCTTTCAACGGAACAATTCGTTCGTGAATGGCATCGATAATCCAATGCGGCTGCGGGAAGAAAGAGTCTTCCAATTCGTAAGCCGGGGTAATCCAGTTGCGCGAACCAACCACTACAGGTGGTGCATCCAAATAATCGAAAGCCAGTTCAGTAATGTTCGAAGCCAAATCGCGCAGGAAAGAGCCGCGACCTGAAGCATCGCCGGAAATCACAATCCGCCCGGTTTTTTTAACCGATTCTATTACCAAATCGTAATTAAACGGCACCAGTGAACGGGCATCAATTACTTCGGCTGAAAAATTATATTTTTCTTCTAAAATTTTTGCTGCATCCAATGCACGGTACAAGGTAGCGCCCACCGTAAGTATGGTAACATCGGTTCCTTCTCTTTTGATATCAGGTTCACCTATCGGAATTTCATAATAATCCTTCGGCACACCATCTTTATGGAACATTTCACCAATGTCGTAAACCCGCTGGCTTTCGAAGAAAATGACCGGATCGGTTCCCTGAAGTGCGCTGTTCATCAATCCTTTTGCATCATAAGGAGTTACAGGGAAAACCACTTTTAAGCCGGGAATGTGGGTTGCAAGCGCTGTCCAGTCCTGCGAGTGCTGCGCACCATATTTCGAACCAACCGAAACCCTGATAACAACAGGCATTTTCAGTACGTTACCGCTCATTGCCTGCCATTTTGGAAGCTGGTTAAATACTTCGTCGCCGGCGCGACCGAGGAAATCGCAATACATAATTTCGGGAACTACGCGGCCCCCGCACATGGCATAACCAATGGCAGTTCCAACGATTGCTGCCTCAGAAATGGGCGAGTTAAAAAGCCTGTGATAGGGCAAAGCTTCGGTAAGTCCGCGATACACGGCAAAAGCGCCACCCCAGTCGCGGTTCTCTTCACCGTATGCAATTAAAGTTGGATCTTTGTAAAAGCGATCAACAATGGCTTCGAAAATTCCGTCGCGAAGAGCATATTGTTTTATTTTTGAAAAAGGTTTCCCGTTTTCATCGAACATAAAACGCACCTTGGTTTCGAGTTGCTTTACCCTTGGATTTTCTTCCATCGGGTGATTCACTTCCACCGGCCGGTCTTCCATTTTATCAACAGATTGGTTGCTGAACATCATTTCGCCAATCAGGTTCGGGTACTTTTTCATGTTCATGTGCGGTGAAACCTCATCGTCGATGGCCAGTTTCAAAGTTGACTTAATCAGTTCAATGATTCCGGTTTTTATTTTTTCGAGATTTTCTTTTTTTGCAATTCCGGCTTTTACCAGTTCACTGCCAAACCAAACAATCGAATCCTGTTTTTCCCAGGCTTCCACCTCTTCTTTACTTCGGTATGATGATGCATCGGATGGCGAGTGGCCGCTGTAACGGTAGGTTAAAACGTCCAAGAGAACCGGCCCGCGTTTGTCTTCGATTATTTTCTTTTTCCGGCGGTACGCATCGATAACGGCAAGCGGATTGTAACCGTCAACCCGTTCGGCGTGCATTTGGTCGGCATTTAATCCGGCGCCAATGCGTGCTGCAATTTCGTAACCCATGGTTTCGCCACATGTTTGTCCGCCCATGCCATACTGGTTGTTCATAATGTTTACAATAAGCGGCAAACCGCCTTTCATGTCGCCTTCCCACAATTCGGTAAACTGGTCCATGGTTGCAAAAGCCAGTCCTTCCCAAACTGGTCCGCAAGCCATGGAAGCATCGCCGATATTGGCAACCACGATTCCGTTTTTGCGGTTAACTTTTTTATACAATGCAGCGCCCACCGATATATCTCCCGAGCCACCAACAATGGCATTGTTTGGGTAAACACCAAAAGGTGTGAAAAATGCATGCATCGAACCTCCCAACCCCTTGTTGAACCCGGTTTCGCGGGCAAATATTTCGGCCAGCGTGCCGTAAATCAGGAATTTTATGGCCAACTCTTTTACCGAGCCTTTGTGCCCGGCTTTTACAGGCGCCAAAGTTTTCCCATCGAAATGGGTTTCCATAATTTCCTGTAAGGTTTTGTCGTCGAGTTTATCGATTGCCGACAATCCTTTGGCCAGAATTTCGCCATGACTGCGGTGCGAACCGAAAATAAAATCTTCGACATCGAGCGTGTAGGCCATTCCAACTGCAGCGGCTTCCTGACCGATGGAAAGGTGCGCCGGACCGGGATGATCGTACTTAATTTCGTTGTATTCACCACGGATTTTTATCAGGTTCAACATGGTTTCGAACTCACGGATAACAACCATATCATGAAAAATCCGAATGAAATCTTCTTTTGAGAAATTTTCCTTTTCCTCTTCAACTGTCTTGTTATATTGGTTAACAGGAATCGGTTTAAATTCTAATTGTCCGGGTTTCCTGGCTTCTTCAGGATTTATAAATTGTACTTTTGGCATTGCTAATTATCTTTTAGTTTTTCAATAAATGTTTTTTGTTTAGTGTTTAGAGTTTACAGTTTAGTGTAAATGAATTCCATATTACAGTTTGATTATACATAGTATTTGATTTACAATTACTTAAATTTAATCCCTTTAATATCACTTTCCTTAAGATGATTAATTAATCCTCTGTCCAACTTACCAACATCATCAGCTAATTTATAAGCAGTATTGAATGCATTTTCATCAATATAGCTATTATCGAGAGCGCGGTATAATTGAGAGCGAACTTCACCTGCCGAACCTTTTGAAATCCAAAGAAACTGGCCGAACTCTTTATTGCCTCCTCTTTCAAATCCCTCGGCAATGTTATCCATTGACGAGCCAGACGAGGCTTTAATCTGACTGACAAGTTTAAAATCTCTTGAAAAAGATTCTTTATGAGTATAACTATTAATAAGCCGGCAAAGTTCCCTTGCTTTTTGCCAGGCAACCAAATCTTCAAACCTTTGAATCGTTGACATATCAATTTATTTACTTTCTAACTGAACTATAAACACTAAACTCTGAACTCTAAACTGATAAATTTTCAATCTGATTGCGGATTTCGGCAAGGAAGAGTGTTGCTTCGCCGCCATCGAGCGCCTGGTGATTGTAGGTAAGCGAGAGCCCAATCATGGGAACAAAGCCATAAACTCCATCTTCAATCTCTTTCGGACGGGGAATGATTGCACAAACGCCCAAAATCGCGGTTTGCGGCAGGTTAATAACTGGTGTAAACATTTCAACACCATAATTACCAAGGTTCGAAACGGTAAAAGTCGCTGCTTCGGGGCTTAAAAGATCCGGGTTGATATTTCCATTCCGGGCTTGGGTTGCCAATTGCTGTAATTGCACTGAAAGTCCGCTGATTGATAGGTCGTCGGCATTTTTCAGCGCCGGTACCATTAACCCACGGCCGGTATCAACAGCCAGTCCGAGGTGAACTTTTTTGAACCATTTCATTTTGTCGCCATGGTAATGCGTATTTGCCTGCGCGAATTTTTCGAGTGCGCGAATAACTGCAAAACAAACCAAATCGTTGATAGTAATATTTTGTTTGATTTTTCCTTCGGCAAAATCCTTTTTAAATGATTTGCGCAAACGGTTCAACTGCCTTGCATCGGCGCTCATGTGATGTGTTAGTTGTGCCGAATTTTGAAGCGACTGGTGCATGGCGTTGGCAATCAGTTTCCGGATGTTTGGTATTGCACGAACTTCAAAATCATTCCCTGATTCAATAATAACAGCAGGTGCAGGAGTAACAGCCGGTTTAACTACTGCCCTTGCCGAAGGAATTAGAATCTCCCTTTCAGCGGCTTCCACATCGCGGGCAATAATTCGTCCGTACGGACCGGAACCTTTCAGCGATTGGATGTTAACACCCAGTTTTTCGGCCATCTTTTTTGCCAACGGCGAAATACGGATTCTTGTGTCGCTTAAATCAATATCCACTTCAAATTCTACCACTTTCGCAGCGGCTTCAGTAGCCTTAGCTTCTGTTATTTCTTTAACTGGCGCCCCTCCGGGTTTGAATTCTTCGAAAGATTCGTCTTTTTTCCCGATTACAGCCACATTCACCAAAACCGGAACTTCGTCGCCTTCATTAAAAAATGTTGCTAAAAGAACTCCGTCCTCCTTTGCCTCCTCCTCAAACGAGGCTTTATCGGTTTCGTAGGAGAAGAGAACATCGCCCACGTTAACTTCTTCGCCAACAGATTTATACCATTGACCTAAAATGCAGGTTTCAACAGATTGACCTTGACGAGGCATTAAAACAGGTACTGCCATATTTTATTGGTTTTATGATTTTAAATTCAACTTGTTAATACAAATAATAATATTGAAATATTCTAAACATCTGAAATTTAAACTATTAATTTATATTTTTAGAATAGGCTGTAAAATTATATTTTTTAACTTGTATTTACAAGTTGAGTTGATTATTTTATTTTTTTATTAACTTTAAGGCCACAATGGAACAGGTTCATCAATATCGGAAATTATACGAAGTTCTGCGAAAACACATTACAACAGGTGTTTACAAAGAGGGAAGTTTATTGCCCTCGGAAAACGAACTTTGTGCAACATACAGCATGACGCGGCCAACCGTAAGACATGCACTTGATTCGCTGGTTAAGGAGGGCATGATCCTGAAACAGCAGGGAAAAGGTAGTATTGTTCGAAAAGCTCCCCAAAATATTGGTATTCTATCGTTTTCGGGCACGGCTTCTGCCATTGGAGTACGTTATTTGCAAACCGATATCCTGCAAAAACCTGAAATACGAACCTGGCCAGAAGTCTTTCCGTTTGAACTTTCCAAACTGGAACGCGAATCGGGTTGTATTTACATGGAGCGCCTGCGTTTTGTAGATGAAATCCCTGTTTTTTACGATGTGAATCATTTGCCTAATATTTATCTTACACGAATTACAAGTCGTTCGTTTGAAAACAAATCTCTGTTTGAAATCCTCAGAAAACATTATCAAATTGAAATTCTGGGCGGAGAACAAAAACTGAAAGCCATTAAACCCGACGAGAAAATCAGGCAGATGCTCTGGTTACAACCCGACCTGCCGGTGTTGCATATCGAACGAAAACTTACCACCAACAAGGCGGGTTTCAATATTTACTCCACCATTTATTTTAACTCTGAAAAGCATGCCATTTTTGGCAGTTTTTAGTTTAATTATTTGTAATGAATCCAAATTCTCTTTTTAATTATCCTAATTTTGCCGCCGCTTATTAATGATTACTGAATGACAATTTTCGATGAAAGCATAGAGCCGGTAAACGCAAGAGGCGAGCGTGCAACTTTTGTAAACGAAAAATATGGAACTCACGAGCGAAACAATTTCGACATTTGGCTGGCAAAATCAGCAAAGCCAACTCCGCTTGTAACATATATTCATGGCGGCGGGTTTATAGGCGGCGACAAATCGAGATATTATCTTTCGGCAGATGTGTTAAGGTTTCTTGATGCCGGCGTTTCTGTGGCTACCATCAATTACCGGTTTATGAATGAGCCACAATACGGAATACTCGCAAGTATGAACGATTCTAAACGCTTTGTTCAATTTATTCGATATTACGCTCAAAAATATAACATCAACAAAACACAAATTGCCTGTACCGGAGGTTCTGCGGGAGCAGGAACTGCATTGTGGCTGGCTTTTTCGGACAATATGGCCGATGTTGAAAGTAAAGATCCGGTTCTTCGCGAATCAACCCGTTTAACTTGTGCCGGCGCTTTTGCCACCCAGGCAACCTACGATATTTTTCAGTGGGACAAAATTTTAGGCATGCCGCTGTCGCAAACTCCCCAACAACTACAATCCATTGCCCGCGCCTTTGGTTTTAAATCGGCCGAAAAACGCGATTTGAAAAACGAAACAAGCATCAGAAAAGAGTTGGACTTTTTGGCAAAAATGGATAAAAACGATCCACCTGTATTCATTTTCAACCGCCATAACGCCGGGATACCTGAAACCCTTGACGATATTAACCACCACCCGTTGCACGCCAAAGCGCTTAAAGAAAGGGCAGAAACTGTTGGTTTGCAGGCCATTGTATATGCCCCCGAAATTGGAATAAGAGACCCATCGGGAATAGATTTGGTTGACTTTTTCCTTGAGAAATTTGCAATTGGAGTAAATTCGGATTAAATATTTATTCGTTTTGAATGAATAACTATCCGTTTTTTAGTAATCTCTTTATTAATTCAAATAAAAAATATTCATCTTTGCAGCCGTTAAAATAATTGAAGAATAGTAAGATTATGAAAGTTTTAAAATTTGGGGGAACATCGGTAGGATCGCCCGAAAACATGAGGGCGGTAATGGATTTAATTACCGACGGTGAACAGAAATTAGTGGTATTGTCGGCCATGTCGGGGACAACCAACTCTTTGGTTGAAATTTCGAACTATCTGCATAAGAAAAACAAGGACACCGCCGGCATTCTTATTGGCACCCTTGAAGCCAAATACAAAAAAGTGGTTGACGAACTTTATGCCACCGAAGAAAGTAAGAAAAAAGGGTTTCAAATCATAAAATCAAGTTTCGATACATTACGGTCGTTTACCTCGGGGAATTTTGATGAAGTTGGCGAAAACACCATTGTTGCACAAGGCGAACTAATTTCAACACAACTGTTTACGCAGTTTATGATTGAAAACGGACATGATGCCAAACTATTACCGGCGCTCGAATTCATGGTTATTGACGAAGATAAGGCCGCCGATATGCCATTAATAAAGAAAAAAATTAAACCAGTTATAGAAAATGCCGGAGAAGCTTTGTATTACATAACCCAGGGATTTATTTGCCTTAACGCGAAGGGCGAAATCGCCAATTTACAACGCGGAGGAAGCGACTACACCGCCTCATTGATTGGCGCTGCAATTGATTCGGAAGAGATTCAGATTTGGACTGATATTGACGGATTTCACAATAACGACCCACGGTTTGTAGAAAACACCAGCAAAATTGATCAGCTTTCGTTTTTGGAAGCGGCCGAGCTGGCTTATTTCGGAGCTAAAATACTTCACCCGCAAACCGTACTTCCGGCAAGAATGCAAAATATTCCGGTGCGCCTCAAAAATACAATGAACCCATCTGACAGCGGAACCCTGATTACTGCCGAAAGCGACGGTAAAGGAATTAAAGCCGTGGCTGCAAAAGATGGAATAACCGCTATAAAAATCCGCTCAGGCCGAATGCTGATGGCCTACGGTTTTCTGAAAAATGTTTTCGCGGTTTTTGAGAAGTTTAAAACTCCGATTGATATGATTTCAACGTCGGAAGTTGCCGTTTCGCTCACCATCGACAACACAAAATACTTAAACGAAATACTGGAAGAAATTGCTGTTTTCGGCGATGTGGAAGTGGATTCAGACATGTCGATTGTTTGTATTGTGGGCGATATAATTAGCGAAGAACGAGGTTTTGCCTCGAAGGTTTTCAATGCGCTCGACGGAATCCCTATCCGCATGATTTCGTATGGTGGCAGCCGTTACAATATTTCGGTGCTGGTGCCTACCGTTCATAAGAAAACAACTCTGAAGGCGATAAGCGAGAAAGTGCTGAACAACTGATTATTGATTTTCAATGACTAATTCACCTGGTGACTTCAAGTCACCAGATGAATCATTTACAACACGTTTTTAAAAAACGGGTGGTACTCGCCTTTTAAACCGATAGGTTTGGAATTCCGAACAAAGTCGGTGAGTTCGATGCTTTCGCGGGCATCATCGATTCCAAAACCGTTCCCATCCAGAATATTCCGGTAAGTAATCGTGTGCAAATCGGTAAAACCTTCGCTGAATTCTACCTCTTCGCCATTAACCGTAATTGAGCGAAAGGTTCTTTTCCCTTTTTCGACAGTTTCTTTTGGAAGGTCATCGGCATCGACGCTTAAAAACCAGCGAACACGAGCCTTTTCGAGTTGAAGAAAACCGGCAGCTTTGTTTGGATTGTACAAATGGACTAAATTCTCTTTTACATTTCCAAAAATCCAGGTTATCATATCGAAAAAATGGATGCCAATGTTGGTGGCTACCCCGCCCGATTTTTCGATATTGCCTTTCCAGCTTTTCAGATACCAGTTTCCGCGGGTGGTAATGTAACTTAAATCTACATCATACATTTTATCTCCGCCTTCGTCAATTTTTTTCTTTAAATCGACAATAGTTTTATGGTAGCGCAACTGCAAAATGGTATAAACACGTTTCCCGGTTTCGGCCTCAATATCTTTAATAATATGCATGTCTTCGGGATAAATTACCAGTGGCTTTTCGCAAATGGCATCGGCGCCGTTTCGCAGTGCAAACCTGATGTGCGACGGGTGCATATAATTTGGCGTGCATATACTTACGTAGTCAATCGGATTTCCCTGGCGACGAAGGTCATCCATGTATTTATCCAGGTTTTCAATTTCGAGAAAAAACTCGGCATTTGGAAAATAGCTGTCGATGCGGCCCATCACGTCAAACCTGTCGGTTGCGCAGATCAGTTGGTTACCTGTTTCCTTTATGGCTTTCATGTGGCGGTCGGCGATGTAGCCTGCTGAGCCTATTAATGCAAATCGTTTCATTATTTATAGTATCAAGATTTTGAGTACAGAGCATCAAGACTTTTTAATAAACTGGATAAAGAAATCCGGCATCTAAGATATATTTTTCTCCGGTTTCGGGGCAAATTAAATCGCTTCCCAAAATTGCGCCCGATTTGCTTACCCAACCTTTTTGACGGGCAGGAACACCCACCATCAGTGCAAAAGGCTTTACATCTTTGGTAACAACTGCACCAGCCCCAATAAAGCAATATTCGCCCAAAGTAATTCCGCAAACAATTGTTGCGTTTGCACCAATTGACACACCTTTTTTAACCAGTGTTTTTTTGAACTCTTCCTTCCGGTTAACTGCGCTTCGAGGGTTGATAACATTGGTAAAAACCATCGATGGGCCCAGAAAAACATCGTCCTCACATTCAACGCCTTCATAAAGCGAAACGTTATTCTGAACTTTCACATTATTGCCAATTTTAACCTTGTTCCCAACAAATACATTCTGCCCCAAAACGCCGTTTTCGCCAATTTCAGCGGTTCCCATTACATGGGTGAAATGCCAGACTTTAGTTCCGTCACCAATTTTGGCGCCATCATCAACAATGGCTGATTCGTGTATATATATATTGTTCATGCTTATAATATTTCCCTTTGCGTCTTCGCGCCTTTGCGAGAGAATTGCTGCACGCAAAGACGCAGAGGCGCAAAGATTTTTTAAATTTATAACCCGTTTACTATTCGTGTGATACCATCCTTAATTAATGCTTCGTTAAAATTGATTAACAACCCTAATTTCAATTTTGTGAGTCGAAGATACGTTAAAAGTTTTTTCGGATGAACAGGTGCAATTAATTCAATCGATTTTAATTCAACAATAACTTTATCCTCCACAATTAAATCAGCCCTAAATCCGATATCCATTTTTAAGTCTCTCCAAAATACAGGAATACCCTTTTGTCTATCAACTTTATACCCTTGAGAAGTTAATTCATAATATAGAATCTCCTCATAAACCGATTCCAATAAGCCTGGACCAAGTTCTACGTGAATGTTATAACAAGTATTTACAATCACTTTAGCTAATTCATTTTCATTCATTGTGCAAAGTTTATATCCTGTAAAATTCTTTAACAGCTTTCACAATAAATTCCAACTGTTCCTCCGTCAACTCGGTATGCATAGGAAGCGACAAGACCGTTTCTCCAAGTATTTCGCTATTGGGAAAATCGCCCTTTTTGTATCCTAAAAATTGGTAGGCTTCCTGTAAATGAATGGCTCCCGGATAATACACCATCGACGGAATTCCTTTTTCGCTTAAAAACTTTTGAAGTTCATCTCTTTTTTCTGTTTTGATGGTGTATTGATGAAAAGTGTGTGTACTGTAGGATGCCCTTCCCGGAATTTGCAATCCTTCAATACCACCCAATTGTTCATCGTAATATGCTGCTGCTTTTTGTCTGGCCAAAATATGTTTGTCGAAATATTTTAGTTTAACCTCAAGAATGGCCGCCTGAATACTGTCGAGACGTGAATTGACACCGATTCGTTCATACTGGTATTTTGCTTTCATACCGTGATTTGCAATGGAACGGATGATTTCTGCCAGTTTTTCATCGCCGGCATAAATTGCACCGCCATCGCCAAAAGCGCCGAGATTTTTTGACGGGAAAAACGAATTGCAGCCAATATGGCCAACTGTTCCGGCATGTTTTACCGTGCCATCTTTAAAAATATATTCAGTTCCAAGCGCCTGACAGGCATCTTCAACGAGGTACAAATTGTATTTTTTAGTCAGAGTTTTAATAGTCTCCAAATCGGCACATTGTCCGAAAAGGTGAACCGGAAGAATTGCTTTTGTTTTGCCTGTAATGGCCTGCTCAATTTTCGAAGAATCGATGTTAAATTTATTGGGGCAAACATCGACAAAAACCGGTTTTAAACCCAGCAATGCCAAAACCTCGACCGTAGCCACGAAAGTAAAAGGAGTTGTAATTACCTCATCGCCAGGCTGCAAACCCAGCGCCATAAAAGCAATTTGCAGCGCGTCGGTTCCGTTGGCGCAGCTAATTACATTGGTATTCAAATATGCCGAAAGCTTTTTCTCGAAATCGAGCGCTTTCCCACTTTTAATAAACTGTGTCGATTTTATAACTTCCTGCATGGCCGCATCAATTTCCTCCTTCATCGTGAGGTACTGGCCATAAATATCAGACATGTGGATGGTTTGCATAATCACTTTTCCTTTTAAATATTCTTTAAAATCAACGCAATTTTATCTGCTGCATTGCCCTCACCATACGGTTTTACATCGAATTTAACCGAAGTTTTGGCAACTTCAGTAACAGTATTCACAATTTTATTAATGTTAGCGCCAACCATAAAATTGTAGTTCAAATCAACAAGTTCAGTCCATTCGGTTTCGTCGCGGGTTACAAGACAGTGTTTACTAAAAAAGAATG